>NZ_QUGY01000004.1:0-16345 GCF_003479245.1 Ruminococcus sp. AF17-12 | reverse complement strand
TTTTTTTTTTTTCCCCCCCCCCCCCGGTATTTTGAAGACCAAGGATGGGTATCATGCACTATTTTACAACAACAGTCAGTACGGCTCCGTTGGAGCTGTTTCCACTGTTGTCGACTACATAATATGTAAGCTCGTAAGTTCCCGGTGCGGCTGTATTTACATCACCGGTGATCTGGATTTTTTTGAAAAGATCACTGGTTGAGTCTGTATCATCCTGGATATCCTTTACGTAGCTTAATTTATCCAACGTAGTTCCTACCGGTACCTCTACGTAATAGGTAGTCAGATACATCTTTGGATCCTGCGGAGAGAGCTGCTCGATCTTGTCTTCCTGTGTCTTCTGCGCCTGTTCCTCCGGGGTCAGTTCTCCTTCTGTGGATTCTCCACTTTCAGCATCTGTGCTGTCTGCTTCTGTCCCATCCTGCATATCTGTCTCTTCTGCCGGCTCTGTGGTGTCTGCGGAATCTCCGTCCTCTGGGAGTCCATCATTATCGATCAGTCCCAGCTGCGGATTTTCGGCGCTGCCGTCCTGAGCCTCCATGGTAAATTCTTTTTTTGTTACATTGTTGTTTTTGTCTTTTGCAACAAAGATAACGGAAACCTGTTTTCCGTCGTTCTTCGGATATATGGTTTCTACGGTAAGAGAATCTGTAACATCTCCGTCCCTGTCATCCTGTGCCTTTACACCCTTCAGAAGATCTTCTTCTGTCATATCGGATGTATAATTTGTATCTTTTCCCTCTTCAAATGTGATCTTCGGTCCTTCATTATCCTCAGAGCTCTTCATGTATACTACACCGGCTCCCATACCAAGGCAGATGACCACTAATAAAAGCACAAAAAATTTCTTCATATTTTTGCTGCTCCCGGCCTTTCCCAACACTTTGATCCGTTGTTGTTATTTTTATGCGTGACGTTTCTTTTTCTTTTTGGATTTCTTGCCCATTTTGGAAGAGTACGGAATCGTACCAAGTACACTTAATCCAAGATATTTCTCTACGTCTTCCGGTGTCTTTACGGTATCGTTTGTCAGATATACGATGATCACAACGGCTGCTGCCAGAAGGATACCCAGAAGTCCGCCGATCACACCGTTTTTCGGTACGCTTGGGCTTGACGGCTCATCCGGAATGTTTGCTGTCTCTACCACATTTACTGCCTTGATATCCATAACCTGCTGGATATGCTTGGAAGCAATATCTCTTACTGCGTTTGCGATCTCTGCCGCTGTATAAGGATCGGTATCTGTAACTGTGATGGATACTACTCGTGTATCGGTTGGTGTATCTACGGAAAGCTTCTTAAGGAGCTTCTCATGTGTCATATCCAGGTTCAGCTGTGCGATCACACCCTCGGTAACTGTACGGCTCTTGATCAGCTCCGCATAGTCCTTTGTCAGTGATGTACTCGTCTGGATATCCTGATTGGTCAGTGTGCTGCTGTCCTGCTTGGACAGTACCACGATCTTGGTTGTGGATTCATACTTCGGTGTGATCAGAAGCATGGTTCCCATAACAGCTGCCAGGCAGAAAACAATACCTGATAAAATGATAACACCCAGCTTGCTCAGTAACAGGTGAAATACCTCACCAAGATCGATCTCTACTTCGTCGTTGTTGTTAACAGTCTGATTTTCCATTTCTTTTCTCCATTACCCTGTGATTTTCCGGGGATTTTTGATAAAGATCTTCTTTACATATTCGCTCCCCATTGTTTTTTCCATTTTGGCGACACATTTGCCGATCTCCGGGATACGCTCCGTCTTACGGTGTCCGTCGGAACCGACAAAATCCAGAAGCCCATGCTTCATGACTTTCCGTGCGAAGGTTTTCGCCCCGAATCCGTCCTGACCGCTGATGGTATCTGCGTTGACCTGGATATGTGCTCCCATATCCTTCAGCTCTGTCAGGAATCCGATATCGTTCCGGGTGGCCTTATAACGTTCCACATGAGCGATGATCGGGATAAAACCATTCATCAGAAGACTTCTGACCCGTTCTTCAATATAATTTTTCTCATCTCCGTTGCTGAATTCCACAAGCACATATCTGGAACCTGCAAGGGTAAGCCGCCGCCCCTTCTTAAGGCATTCCACCATATCCATGCTGGAATGGAGTTCACAGCCCAGATAAAGCCTCATGCCTTCATCACCAATATTCATGGCTGCTCTGCGCAGCTGCATGAACTGTCTTGTCACAATGTTCATATGCGGCTCAAACATATCATACCGGAAATGTGGTGTCAGGATCACATGACGTACGCCCTCCTGATACTCCTTATTGAGCATCCAGAGTGATTCTTCCATGTTTCTTGCACCGTCATCCACCCCGGGGAGGATATGACAATGAATATCATAAAGTCCCTTCATTAAAATAACCCACTCATTTCTGTTGTCAATGTCTTTTTATTTACTGCTGCTCTCACCATAATCTCCGTAGGAACCATACTTGCCGTACTTGCCGTATTTACCATACTTGCCATAGTGACCGTAATTGCCGGCCTTGCTGTAGTCCACCTTGTTCAGGATGGTTCCCAGGATCGGGCAGTTGCTCTTGGCAAGCTGATCTCTTACTTCCTGTACAAAACGATAGCTGATGGTACCGGATTCAACGACGATTACAGATCCGTCACAGGAATCTGCTATGATAGCACTGTCGATGATCAGTCCAAGCGGCGGTGTATCTACAATAACGTAATCATAAACATCTCTTACCACACGGATCATATCCTTGAAAAGTCTGTTTCCGAGAAGCTCTGCCGGGTTCGGAGGTACGATACCGGAGAAGATAATATGGAACTTCGGAAGTGTAGTGGCACAGATCACGTCGGAAAGCTTGGCCTGCTTGGAAAGATAATGGGCAAGTCCCATAACCTCCTGGTCTACCGTCACACGTCCCATCAAAACGGATTTACGCAGATCGGCATCGATCAGAAGCACAGATTTGCCGCTCTCAGCAAGAGAGGCAGCAAGATTAAATGCCACACTGCTCTTTCCCTCATTAGGAGTACAGCTGGTAAGTGCGATCACTTTCTTATCTGCTCCGCAGAACTGGATATTTGTTCGCAGAGCTTTATAAGCCTCATCCATCTGGTGATCAGACTTCCAGTTGCTCAGTTTAACTTTAATCATAATTCCTTTTCACCTTTACCTTTATGTTCTATCTGATGACAGTCTCGCCCCTTGGGCATGTCTACAGATTATTATACAATCCAATTTCCTAATACGCAAGTTCTTTATTCGACAGAAAAGCCGCTAAATATGTACAATTTGCCTAATTTTTATTTTCCTGCTCAGAAACAGGATAGATTATTTTTATTCCCTGTGTTAAAATAAATCCACGGCAATGAGTGCAGCGGTTACAGGAGGAGCCCTATTTTTTGCCAACCGTGATTGGCTGCCATAAGGAGGATATAAACATATGACAAAACAGGAATTTCAGAAACTGACCGAAGATCATGTCCTGCTGCTGGATGGTGCTACCGGCTCCAACCTGATGAAGGCCGGCATGCCACGTGGTGTCTGCACAGAGAGCTGGGTGCTTGAGCACAAGGATGTGATCCAGTCTCTGCAGAAGGCATACATCGAGGCAGGAAGCCATATCATCTATGCGCCTACCTTCGGCGGAAACCGTATTAACCTCACTATGCACGGGCTGGAGGATCAGATCGAACAGATCAATCATACCCTGGCCGGCTATTCAAAGGAGATCGCACCGGAGGGTGTTTTAGTAGCAGGTGATATCACCACCACCGGCAAGATGATGGCACCGGCCGGTGACATGACTTACGAAAAAGCCTTCGAAGTCTATCAGGAACAGATCGGCTATCTCCGTGACGCAGGTGTGGACCTGATCGTAGCGGAAACCATGATCAACATCGAGGAGACACTGGCTGCTGTAGACGCCTGCCAGAGTGTCTGCGAGCTTCCTATCATCTGTACCGTGACTGTAGAAGCAGACGGAAGTATCTTCAGCGGCGGAAATGCCATAGAGGCTGCCATGTCTCTGGAAGCTGCAGGTGCAGACGCTGTCGGCATCAACTGCTCGGTTGGCCCGGATCAGCTGGTATCGGTTATCCGCAATATCAAAGAGAACGTTTCCATTCCGGTCATCGCCAAACCCAATGCGGGAATGCCCCAGATCGATGATCTTGGAAATGCAGTTTACAGCATGACCCCTGCGGATTTCGCAGGTTATATGAAGGTGCTTGTGGACAACGGTGCTTCCGTGATCGGCGGATGCTGTGGTACCACACCGGAGTTTATTTCGGAAACCGCGCAGGTACTTGGACTTCGATAACTTTGACCGGAACAGATATTTTTCCACGCACTGCTTCAATTGAGAACAGCAATAAGCCGTGAGTGGAAGATTCCGTCAAAAAAATCCTGAGGATCCTATGTGAGATATCAACAGATATCAACATAGAAATTCTCAGGATTTTTGTTTTTTCGGATATTATTTCTCTTTTACTGCTTCCGCCGGCCGGTTTGCCTTATCCGCGTAGGAGCTGCGGATCGCTTTTCGCACAGGAAGTACACAGGCGGGAACAACGGAAAGGCCGTCCACTCCCATCTGGATAAAAGCTTCGGTAAGATTGGAATCTGCTGCCAGCTCTCCGCATATGTAAACTTCACATCCTGACTTATGTCCTGCCTCTGTTACCATGCGGATCATCTTTACAAGCGCCGGATGATGATCGTTGTATTTATCCTTCAAAAGAAGATTCTGCCTGTCCATGGCCAGAGTATACTGGGTCAGGTCATTGGTTCCGAGGCTCAGAAAATCCACACGTTTTCCAAGTTCTTCACTGATCATGACCGCTGCCGGTGTCTCGATCATAATTCCGGTACGGATGTTTTTGTAAGGAATGTTCTTCTCATCCAGACCCTTTTTTACCTCCCGGATCAGCTTCTCGATCTCATCCAGCTCATCCTCGGACGTGATCATCGGATACATCAGGTTGATATTTCCATAGGCACTTGCACGATAAATAGCCCGAAGCTGCGCTTTGAACATTTTTTTGCGATCAAGGCAGAGGCGGATGCCACGGTTTCCCATCATAGGATTGACCTCATCAGGAATTGCCATATATTCTGCCTGACGGTCTGCCCCCAGGTCCACGGTGCGGATCACTGCCGGACGGTCTGCCATACCCTCGGCTATTTTTTTATAGGCACGGAACAGCTCATTCTCTCTTGGATAATTCTCTCTTCCGAGATACTGGAATTCACTTCGGAGAAGGCCGATACCTGCCGCTCCGTAATAAAGAACCGTATTCAGATCGTCCAGATTTCCGATGTTTGCCAGAAGCTTGATCTCCTTGCCATCGGCTGTGATATCCTTCTGGTTCCGAAGTCTCAAAAGTTCTTCCCGTTCTTCCTTATCTGCTGCATGACGGATCTCATATTCCTTAAGAAGCTCCGGCTCCGGATCGATATACAGTGTCCCTGTATACCCATCTACAATAGCCATATGGCCATCCCATTCTTTCTCTATCTCCACCTCGACCAGGGTGGGGACTTCCATGGATTTTGCCATGATCGATACATGGGAAATTACAGACCCCTGATGCATGACTACCGCCAGAAGACTGGCTTTGTTCATCTCCAGAAGTTCATTGGGGGAAAGCTGCTCTGCTGCAAGGATCACCGGCTCATCTCCCAGATTGATCCGTGCATGGGAGCCACCCATGGCGCCGATCAGCAGCTCGGAGATCTCCCTGATATTTTCGATCTGTTCTTTGACAGCCTCGTCCTCCAGCTTGCGGAACACATTGGCAAGCTCATCCCTGGTTGTCTGGACTGCGTAAGCTGCACTGACCTTTTCTGTCGTGATCATGCTTTCCACGGCCCGCTGGAAGCTGCCGCCACTTAAGAGCTTCAGCTGCCGTTTCAAGGTCAGCTCCTGCTCTTTTGGGAGGGGTGCTCCGTTTTTATACATGTGCTGGATCTGGTTCTTTACCGCTGTTCTTGCATTATCCAGACGATCCAGTTCCTTTTTTACATTGTCTACCATGGACTGACGGATCTGATATTCGCCTCTGTGGTAATACAGTATTTTTCCAATGGCTATTCCGGAAAAAGCGGATGTACCTTTGTATATCTCCAACTGAAAAACCCCCTTACTGGTCCGTCTGCTCAATCGCAGGCAGCTTTAAACTCTGTCCAGATCTTATTGTATTCCTGCTCTGCTTCCTGGCTTACATTCTGTACGATCTCACCCTTTGTCACACTGTCCGGAACAACCAGGCTCTCGTCTACCAGATCATCTGCTGCCTTGTTTGTATTGTAGTATCCGATATAGTTGATGCACTGTGCAGATACTTCCGGCTCCAGGATATAATTGATAAATTCATTGGCAGCCTTCGCATTCGGTGCTTCACTTGGCACAAACATTCCCATAATACCAAATCCAAGACCTTCCTCCGGATAAACCACCTTAAGATCCGGATTATCCTTCAGTGCCTGTGTTACCTGTGATGTATAAAGAAATGCCACGCTTGCCTCTCCGTTGAGAAGGGCATTCTGTGTATTGTCATCCTGGATCATACGAATGTTCGGTGCCAGCTCTTTCAGCTTCTCACCGGTCTTGTCGATCACGGCTACATCTTCTTCGTTCATGCTCTCCCCCATGGAAAGCTGTGTGATGCCACAGATCACGCGGTAATTACCTACGATGGCAATGCTGTCCTCCAGAGACTTATCCCAGAGATCCTTGTATCCTTTAATGTCGATATCTACCTGCTCCGGATCATAAACGATCAGTGGGATTCCTGCTCCGTAAGGTACTGTATATTCGTCATCCGGATCATAAAACTGTCCCTGATAAAGGGGGTTGATGTTCTTAAAATTGGAAACGGTATCCTTGTCGATCTTCTGGACAAGTCCTTCTTTTACCGCGCTGTCGATAATGTAATCATCTGCAATTACCACATCGTAATCGCCGCCCTTTGCCTGGGAAAGCTTCTCAAGCATGGTCTCATCGGTATCAAAGTTGGAATATACCACCTTGGTCCCTGTTTCTTTTTCAAAATCATCCAGCACTTCCTGCGGAAACATTCCGTCCCATGTATAAAGTACCAGTTCATCCTTATCCTTTGCACTGACACCTGTTATCATAGATGTTCCAAGTACCGCACATAACATGATCGCTGCTGCTTTTTTTGATTTCATAGAACCTCCTTCATGTCTCTCTCTGACGTCTTGTTATTTTGCTTTTACCTTTGTCCAAAGCTCTGCAAATTTCTGCTTGGTCTTTGGCTTCTGGTATCCGAAGATCTCATTCTTTGGATTGTCGATCTGTGGAATATAGGAAGAAATTCCCTCATAAGTTCCGTTCTTCATCTCCTCGAATGCACTCTTTACAGTAGAAGTATATCCTACTTCTTCGGTATTGGAAAGAGCATTTTCATCATCCAGCATAAAATTGATGAACTCATGAGCCAGATCTACTTCATTGCAGTCCTTGGTGATGACCATGGCATCATACCAGGTATTGGTTCCCTGCTGCGGAGTGTAATAGCCAAGCTCCGGATTTTCGCTGATGATATAGGAAGCATCTCCGGAATAAACAACCGCCATTGCCTTGTTTCCTGAGATCATGTTGTCGATCACATCATCACCTGCATAGATCGGATCCATGGTATCTCTCTGCCGGATCAGCCACTCATAAGCCTGTTGGATTTCATCAGGATTCTTTGTGTTCATGGAATACCCCAGCGCTTTCAGGGCGATCATAAAGGAATCCCTTTCGGAATCATACATATAAAGATCTCCCTTATATTTTTCATCGCAGAGAATATTCCAGCCTTCTTTGTCAAGATCCTCCTGAGAGACTACATTCTTATTATAAAGGATTCCTACAGTTCCCCAGAAATACGGACAGGAATAACGATTTCCCGGATCATAGTCCTTATTCTGAACCTCGGGAAGAAGATTTTTGCTGTTTGGGATCTTTTTCCAGTCAAGGGCCTGAAGATATTCCTCCTTGATCAGTCTTTCGATCATATAATCTGACGGAACCAGAACATCGTAGGTTTCACCACTGGCCAGCTTGGTGTACATCATCTCATTGGACTCGAAGGTTTCATATACAACAGTACAGTTATACTGCTTCTCAAATTTGTCCAGAAGACTCAGGTCCATATATTCTCCGGCATTATATACACGAAGCACATGGCTTCCCTGACTTACGATCGTCCACTTTCCCAATACCAGGACAACCGCAGCAGCTGTGACAACCGCAACGATCCTTCTTTTTTTCGGATCCATTTTTTTCACGGTGGAGGCCTGAAGCTTCGGCATGATCAGATTTGCAAAAAGAAGCACCAGCACAATGACCACGATCACAATAGTAGAAAGGGCGTTGATGGTGGGATTGATGCGCTTTGTCATATTATATACAACAATGGATATATTTTTTACTCCGTTTCCGGAAACAAAGTAGGAAATTACGAAATCGTCAAAGGACATGGTAAAGGCCAGGAGCGCTCCCGCAAAAATCCCTTCTTTGATCATGGGCACGATAACCTTGGTAAGTGCCTGATATGGCGTTGCACCAAGATCCATGGCTGCATTGGCAAGGTTCGGATCCAGGCTTCGTACCTTCGGATATACACTGGTGATCACATAGGGCGTACAGAATGCGATATGTGCCAGCAGCATGGTCAGATAGCCTTTCGTCATTCCCAGAGAAGAAAACAGCAGCATCAGACCAATCGCGGTTACGATCTCCGGATTCAAAATTGGAAAGTTATTGATGGTAAGGACCATCTCCTTCAGCACCTTTCTGGATTTTGAAAGTCCGATGGCTGTGATGGTTCCCAGCACTGTGGAAATAACAGTTGCCAGAATTGCCACTGTGACCGAAACATAAACTGCCTTACTGATCTCCATGTTGTTTATCAGCTCTCCGTACCAGCGCAGGGAAAATCCTGTAAATCTGGTCAGGGACTTGGATGAGTTAAAGGAAAAGATCATAGTCACAAGGATCGGAAGGTAAAAAAATGCCAGACACAGCACTACGTATAATTTTGAAAATATGGTATTTTTTCTTTTCATCTCCTGCCTCCTTTAATCGTCCTGGGTATCCATCTTCTTCATCAGGCTCATAAAGATCAGGATGATCACTGCCAGTATCAGAGAGATGGCACTTCCGAAGTTCCAGTCGCCTACAGAAATAAACTGTGACTCGATGAGATTACCGATCAGCATGTACTGGCCGCCGCCGAGAAGCTTTGGAATAACGAAGGTTGATATGGACAGAAGGAACACCATCATGATACCATTGACCACACCCGGCATGGAAAGCTTCCAGGTGATCTTCCAGAAGGTCTGGAAGGGATTGGCACCAAGGTCGTTGGCCGCTTCGATCAGTGACTTGTCCATTTTACTTAAGGATGTATGGATTGGAATGATCATAAACGGCATAAAGTTACAGACAAGGCCCACGATAACGGAAAAATCTGTATACATCATGGTGATCGGTGAGATTCCCAGCATTTTCAGAAGGTTGTTCACCAGACCATTGTCAGAAAGAATGTTCATCCATGCATAGGTACGGAGAAGCATGTTGATCCACATGGGAATGGTGACCATAAGGATCAGAAAGCTCTGCACCTTTTCGGAATATTTGGAGATAATGTACGCCAGCGGATACCCGCAGACCAGGCAGATCAGTGTGGTCAGGATACCTAGGCGGAAGGATTTCAGGATAACACTTAAATATGTAGCTTCCAGAAATTTTGCAAAATTCGCCCATGTAAAATGCAGGGTCAGAACTTCATTTCCATCTGAGGTAAATGCATAAAGCACGATCAGGATCAATGGTACCACGATCAGGATCGAAGCCCAGATGATATACGGCTTGATCAGATGCTTAAACTGTTTCATTAGTATCCTCCCATTCTGCACATAACATGGATATCCTCAGGACCAAACTTCAGTCCCACTTCACGTCCCACTTCTGCATAATCGGTAGTGTGCACCATGTATGTGCGAAGCTCCGTCTCAACCAGGATCTCATAATGCACGCCCTTGAACGTAATGTTCCGTACAGTTCCTCTGATCTTGGCCTGATCCGGTTCCACAATATCCAGATCCTCCGGGCGAAGAACAACCTCAATGGCTTCGTTGTCCTCAAATCCCTTGTCTACACATTCAAAACGGAAACCATCAAACTCCACAAGGAAATCCCTGATCATTGTTCCTTCTATAATATTGGACTCTCCGATAAAGCCGGCAACAAAACGGTTCTCCGGCTCATTATAGATATCTGTCGGGCTGCCGATCTGCTGGATCTCACCGTTGTTCATGACTACTACCGTATCAGACATGGAAAGTGCCTCCTCCTGGTCATGGGTAACATAGATAAAGGTGATCCCTACCTCTCTCTGAATCTTTTTCAGCTCGATCTGCATCTGCTTACGGATCTTGGCATCCAGTGCGCCGAGTGGCTCATCCAGCAGAAGAACCTTCGGCTCATTGACAAGAGCTCTGGCAATGGCAACTCGCTGCTGCTGTCCACCGGAAAGAAGTGTAACATCTCTTTTTTCGAAGCCTTCCAGCCCTACCATTTTCAGCATTCTTTTTACCTTCTGCTCAATAACAGATTTATCTACCTTTTTCAGATTCAGGCCGAAACCGATATTGTCCATAACATTGAGATGCGGAAACAATGCATATTTCTGGAATACCGTGTTGATCTCTCTTTTATATGGAGGCAGCTTGGAGATCTCAATTCCGTTAAACAGTACCTCTCCGCCGCTTGGCTCCTCAAAGCCGGCAATGATCCTTAAAGTTGTTGTCTTTCCACAGCCGCTGGGTCCCAGAAGCGTAAGGAATTCGTTTTCGTGAATGTCCAGATTAATGCCCCGGAGCACCTGCTGGTCATCAAAGTTTTTTGTGAGATTTTTTAACTCGATCAGTTTATTGCTCATCTTTTATATTCCCCTTCCCGCGTTTTCCTGCGATCAGATATACTGCCAGTACCAGAAGGATCACTCCCAGCATTATGGTACAAAGTGCATTGATCTCCGGCGTAACGCCTGTTTTCATCTGTGTGTAAACTTTTATCGGCAGCGTGGATACACGTGGCCCGGTTACAAAAATGCTGATCACCACATCGTCCATGGACATGGCAAAGGCCAGCAGAGAGCCGGATATAACAGCCGGCATGATCAGCGGCAGGGTAATGTCCCAGAAGGCCCGAAAGGAACCGGCACCAAGATCTCTGGCTGCCTCTTCCAGGGACGGATCCATTCCCACAAGCCTTGCTTTTACCTCCATCAAAATATAGGGCACGCAGAAAACCGTGTGTCCGATCAGAAGTGTCAGCATTCCAAATGGCAGGTTCAGCATATAGAAAAATGCCATCAGTACCATTCCCAGAATGATCTCCGGGATCATCAGAGGCAGAATGGAAATATACTCCATCACCCCTTTTGTTTTCCAGTGGATCCTGGAAAGTCCTACAGCTCCCAGTGTTCCGATCACTGCAGATACCCCACAGCTGGACACCGCCAGGATCAGACTGTTTTTCAATGCCTGGATCAGATCCCTGTCCTGAAACAGTTCCTGATACCATTTCAGGGAAAAACCGGTAAAGCGCACCGGAAGTCTTGCTTCATTAAACGAAAATACCACTACCACACCAATGGGCAGATACATAAGGAAAAACAGGATTCCCAGGTACAGTCCTGAAAGCTTTGAGTTCTTTTTCATCCGATTCCCTCCAGTTCCTTCACATTGGTAAGCTTCCGATATAATATGATCATCAGAGTTGTCAGTATCATCAGTACCACAGCCAGTGCTGCGGCAAAGGGCCAGTTATTGCCTCTTGTCATCTGCTCCTGGATCAGACTTCCCACAAGTACGATCTTGTTTCCGCCCAGGATATCCGCAATAAAAAACAGACCCATAGACGGAATAAAGGTAAGTATCACTCCGGAAAGAAGTCCCGGCAAAGTCAGCTTAAAGGTGATGCTCCAGAAGGCCTTCCATCTGCTGGCTCCGAGATCTCTGGCAGCTTCCACAAGGGACCAGTCCAGCTTTTCCGCACTGGAATATACGGACAGTGCCATAAACGGCAGCAATACATAGATCATACCGATCACGATTGCAGGATAACTGTACAGGATTTTTAAGGGCTCCTGGATGATGCCAAGCTTCATCAGCAGATAATTCAGAAGGCCCTTTTTCTGGAGAATGATGATCCAGCCATAAAGACGGATCAGGGAATTCACCCAGAAAGGCAGCATCAGGAAAAGCATGGCCAGCTTCTTTTTGCCCCCGGAAAGCTTTGCCATAAAGTATCCGAAGGGGTAGCCCACCAGACAGATGATCAAAGTGCTGGTGAGCGCAAGGCGGAAGGATCCCGTAAAGGTCTGCAGGTATACAGGCTCCAGGATCTGCTTGTAATTATCCAGAGTAAATTTCCAGTTCACGCCGTAGCCGCCGTCTGCTGTGGAAAAGCTCAGTGCAACTACATACAGAAGAGGCAGTGCGACGAAGATCAGTGTAAAAAGGTACAGCGGCAGGATCATCCATACGGAGCCTGCTCTGTGCTTACGCATGGGTACCTCCTGCACAGGGACCTGACTGATCCGGCAATACTTCTTCTGATCTTTCTTCCCGATCTACCAGCACTGCATCTGTAGGAAGAAAACAGCAGCGCACCTTTTCTCCTACACTGACATTTGTATCAATGCCGTAACGGCTTGCCACGATTTCCTGACCTTCCGAAGTTTTCAAAACAACACGGAGCTGGCCGCCGGCGAAGGTTTTTTCAATGACTTCGGCGGTTAAGCCATCGCAACTGTCCTCTGTGTTTTTTTCTGCGGGTTCATGTACACTCTTTTGTGTGTTTTCTGACGTGCAATTCGGCGTGCTTTGTTGTGCATTTTTTTTATTTTCTTCAAACCGGATATTTTCGCTTCTTACTGCGATGGTAACCTTTTCTCCTTTTTGCGGAAAAAATCCTCTGTCAGATCTGACTGCGGTGTCCATTGATACTTCTACTTTTCCGGCATCAGTTCTTACGGTGATCTGAGCGGAAGTACCGTCAATCTCCTCTTCCGCAATGCTTTCCACAATACCGGTCAGGATATTGGCATTTCCAACAAAGGTTGCCACATAGCTGGTCTTCGGATGATTATAGATCTCATCCGGCGTCCCGATCTGCTCAAAGCGTCCGTGGTTCATCACAGCGATCGTATCAGACATGTTGATGGCTTCTTCCTGATCGTGAGTGATATAGATAAAGGTGATCCCCAGCTTCTTCTGCAGGCGCTTCAGCTCGTGCTGCATGGCACGCCTCAGCTGCAGATCCAGCGCACCAAGGGGTTCGTCCAGAAGAAGTACCTCCGGATTGTTCACAAGTGCTCTGGCTATGGCCACACGCTGGCGCTGACCGCCGGAAAGCTCTGACGGCTTACGCCTCTCAAAGCCCGGAAGCTGAACAAGCTCCAGCATTTTTTTGACTCTTCTGCTGATCTCCGCTTTCGATGTTTTTTTCAATTTCAGCCCATATCCAATGTTATCTGCTACATTCATATGGGGAAAAAGTGCATAATTCTGGAACACTGTGTTCACATTGCGCTGATTCGGTTCCAGGGATGTCACATCCTTTCCATCCAGAAAAACCTGGCCGGAATCTGGCTGTTCCAGGCCTGCAATGATCCGCAGTGTGGTGGTTTTTCCACAGCCGGAAGACCCCAGCAGAGTGACAAATTCTCCTTTTTTTGCTGTAAGACAGATGCTTTCCAGGACGTCCTCACCTTCCTGGAAGCTCTTTTTTATGTTTTTCAGTTCTAATGAAATTTCGGACATTTCGTTCTCCTTCTGTTTGCTATGATATCCGCCCCCTGCATGGGACTTTCCTGATATAAGATTGCTTATTGTACTCTCGCAGGGGATTCTCCTGATTAGGTTAACTACTCATTTTCATGAAAATTATCTCGTATATACTGACAATAAGTTTCTTTATTAAATACAGGTTTAAATTCCCGACAGATTTTTTTTGCTTCTTTTGCCTGATCACAGAGAAGACGATACGTAGTCAGTGCCAGAAGCTTGGCTGGTTTGATATATGCCAGTTCTTCATCCATGATCTTAAAATCTGCTCCGTGAAGTTTTCCCGCAAATCCTCCGAATGTAAAATTCAGCACTGGAAACAGATGGGTCAGGTCTCCTACGTCGGTACAGGCGTTGTTAAAATCTGCCGGCTTTGAGCACCGGTACGTAGCGTCCAGAAGCTTTACAGATTCTTCCATCACTTTATCCGCACCTCTGTGCAGGATCGGCATATATCCCTGAAGCGGTTCTCTTTCGATCGTACCACCGAATGCATAGGCAGCTCCGTCATAGGCACGATCCATTTTTTCCTGTGTTGCCCGGATCGCATCCAGAGACGCTGCACGGACTTTTGTTTCGATCACCGCTTCGTCCGGAACTGCATTGATCACATCCCCGGCTTTTCGGATCACGTTGTGAAGACGCACATGGTCTTCCTCCCGGAAGGTTTCCCGCATCAGTCCCATCATCTGGATGGCACTGGAAGTAATACTTAATGCATTGACACCATCCCATGGATCAATGGCTGCATGTGCGGCTTTTCCTCTTACTGTCACTCGTTCTGCGGAAAATCCGTTGCATGCCGCATTTCCCAGGTAAAAATCTTCTTCTACCGGCATCATGTGCACATGTGTGGTCAAAATAATGTCTGAATGATCAAATTCTCCAAGCCGGATCAGCTCGCTTTTTCCGGATGCCGGGAAGCCGATTTCCTCTTTCCGAAGCCGTGCACGTTTATCTGCATCAATGTATTCTTCCGCCGGAACGGCAAAAAAAGATACGGACCCAGACAGAGAGGCTTGAACCTCCTCATTGGTCAGTGCCAATGCTGCGCCGATCATGGCTGCAATCTGTGCGTGGTGTCCGCATGCATGTGCTGTCCCATTAACGGGATCAGCCATCGGATGCGACTTACATCCGATGGCGTCAAGTTCTCCGATAATCGTAACGTTCGGTCCGTCCTGTTCCATCCACTCAGCGCGGACTCCTGTGCGTGCAAGTCCTCCATGCACACGAAGTCCCAGGCCACGCAAAAAAGCCGCAACATATGCGGCTGTTCTCTCCTCATAAAATCCCGGCTCCGGATGGCTCTGGATATCCTTCGCAAAGGCTATGATCTCATCTCTGTGTTCATCTATAGTCTGAATGATCTTTTCTTCAATATGATTCATGTCTTATAACCTCCATTTTCCGCAGGTTAAGCTATATGATATCATAAAACAGTTGATTTGGAAATAGATATTTTCTGGAGATATTTCGCTACTCCGTCGTTTTCATTGGAACCGATAATCCCGGTTGCCACAGCTTTCAGTTCACTCACTGCATTTTCCACTGCATAGGCTTCATCCGCTATTTTAAACATATCAATATCATTTTTTCCATCACCAAAAACAACTAATCTGTCACATTCCAGTTTTTGTTTTAGCTGCAAAGCAGCCTGCGCTTTGGATGCTTTTTGCGGCATGATCTCCAGCCACTGCTCTCCTGTGTAGATGTCCTTCTGATAAACAACATGATATTTATTTTTATATTTATGATAAAATGGTTCCAGCTTCTCCGGCTTATCAATGCAGGTGATATAAAAAAGATCTCCATACATCAATTCAGACTCTGTAGTTACAATATTCGTACGTTTGTCACCTTTCCTGCTGTTTAAAAATGCCTGCATTCCACTTGTTGCCTTTGCCGCTATATAAGAAAACTTTTCAACATTATCCTGATATGAATATATGATCGGATATATTTCGTGTGCAAAAAGATCCCTCAATACCTCATATATATCCTCTTCAAAATAATTGGCAATAAGGATTTCCTCTGTTATATTATCTTTCACAAATGCCCCATTGTATATAATAAGAGGTAAGTGTGTGTTAAGGCCTTCTGTTACTTTTTTTGCCGTATTTAAGGAACGAGCTGTTGCATAGGAAAATAACATGCCTGAAGAAGTTAAAGCATTGATTGTTTTTATTGTATATGAAGATAGAGTTTCATTTTTTCGCAAAAGAGTTCCGTCGAGATCTGATACGTATAGTGTTTTCATAAATAAATCCTTTCGTTTTACTATGGGCTGTAGATAGGGAAACTTTTTTCAGTTGACAGGGAAATTGATGATAAAATATTTCTTTATTATAGCACAAAAAAAGTGGCTGTTTAAGCCACTTTTTACGATTGTATATTCAAAACTACATACATGTTCTGTTGATGATCGTTAATCTTTTTTGAATCAATTCTTAACCTGCGTTTCTTGGTCAAGCCCTCACCCGATTAGTAACAGTC
>NZ_QUGY01000039.1:0-675 GCF_003479245.1 Ruminococcus sp. AF17-12 | reverse complement strand
GCTGTTGCTTCATCCAAAAGCAGGATGGGGCTATTTTTCAGGATGGCGCGGGCTATTGAAATTCGCTGACGCTCACCGCCAGAGAGAAGATTTCCATTCTCGCCAGTCGGCGTATCGTATCCCTTTTCCATCTTACGGATGAAGCTGTCACAGTTAGCCTCCCGGCAGGCAGCCTCGATTTCCGTGTCCGTAGCATTAGGACGAGCGTGTCGGATATTATCCCGGATGGTATCGTCAAAAAGAAATATGTCCTGGTCTACCATAGAAACTTGCTCCAGTACACGCTCTGCGGCAACATGGTTAATGGGTTTACCGCCAATAGAAATCGTCCCGCCCGTTGCTTCATAATATTTTGCAATCAGGTTCAAAATAGTAGATTTGCCGGAGCCAGAGTCTCCGACAATGGCCGTGAGCTTTTGATCTGGCACCGTAAAGGTGGCGTGTTTTAGTACCGGTTCACCGGGAACATATGCAAAATCTACATTGTCAAATGTGATTTCATGGGTAGCTGTGTGAAGCGGCTCCATGCTGCCAGTTTCCTCCGGCTCATTCATTACACTCAAGATTTTGTTTTTCGAGATCATCAGGTTCTTATAACTGGTAAGGTCTACAAAAATCGAGTTAGCCAGCTTTGCACAGAACAGGGGCAGCATACAAATCAAAAGGTAGTCCACC
>NZ_QUGY01000038.1:0-814 GCF_003479245.1 Ruminococcus sp. AF17-12 | reverse complement strand
TTGTGTGACAGTAAAAATAAACCCCCTGCTATGCAGGGGGAGGGAAGATCTTTAGATATAAGTAATCTCCTGTGTTAAAATAAATGTAGGTCTGCAAACCACAAATATTAAATCACAGGAGGTTCATAAAATGAACGTAAATAGTTTAGCTCATACTAAATGGGAATGCAAGTATCATATTGTTTTTGCACCAAAATATAGAAGACAGGTAATCTATAAAGATATAAAAGCAGATGTAGGACAAATATTAGGATCATTATGCAGAAGAAAAGGAATAGAAATAATAGAAGCAGAGTGTTGTCCGGATCATATACATATGCTAGTAAGAATACCACCTAAATATTCGGTATCAGAAATAGTAGGATATTTAAAAGGAAAAAGCTCACTAATGATATTTGAAAAACATGCAAATTTGAAATACAAATATGGAAATAGACATTTCTGGTGTAGAGGATATTATGTAGATACAGTAGGAAAAAATACAGCTGCAATAAAAGAGTATATTCAGAATCAATTAAAAGAAGATTTAGAATATGACCAGATGTCATTAGTAGAGTATATCGACCCGTTTACGGGTGAGCCGGTGAAGAAAAACAAGAAATAAACTGCTTGGAGCAGTAGTAGGAAATCAAAGCAAACCAGCAAGCCCCTTTTGGGGCAGCGCCGGAATAAGGAAGCACTGGAATAGCCCCTGGAAGGGGCTGCTGTAAATGTGGTGCAGTTGGCAGACTGTCAGTGCGCCTTCCGGGCGCAAGCAGGGAATAGTCCCTTATAGGGACAGAGCAAGCCACCCGCTAAGCGGGTGGTCTTGACT
>NZ_QUGY01000037.1:0-879 GCF_003479245.1 Ruminococcus sp. AF17-12 | reverse complement strand
GAGACTATGAAAAAATCTCTGTAAATAGGATTCTTCTATGATAAGAAAGGGTGAGTAGCTTAAAAACTAGGCTTTTCACCCTTGCTTTATATATAACAGTTGTTGAATGGCATGTCAAGAGCAGGCGGTTCCCCGCCTGTTTCTCTGACCTGTTTTTTATTATTCTGGCAGCCGGCCTTCATACATAATACTCAGTTCACCATATACCTGCGCCCAATTCCGGATTGTACTGGTCCATTTTTTGGTGGCTTCAAATGTAGCAAGATATAATGCCTTTAAAAGGGCCGTATCACTTGGAAATACGCTCCTCTGACGGTTCAGTTTCCGATAGGTGGAATTCAGGGATTCGATGGCATTTGTAGTATAAATCACTTTTCTGACCGTTGCTGAAAATTTGAAAATTGGAGAGATCGCATCCCAGTTATCTTTCCAGCGTTTCATGGAATTCGGATATTTCGGTGCCCATTTTTCTGTCACACGGTCTAAGGCTGCCAGGGCCTTCTTTTCGTCAGACGCCTGATAAATGGTCTTCAGGTCCGTGGCAAATGCTTTTCTGTCCTTATCAGGGACATATTTTAGAGTATTTCTTACCTGATGCACGATACAGCGCTGATATTCGGTTTTGGGGAAAGCTGCAGCAATAGCTTCTTTGATACCGGTTAAGCCATCCGCACAGATAACCAGTACATCTTTTACGCCCCGGTTTTTTAGCTCATTCATAACAGAAAGCCAATATTTTGCACTTTCATTATCACCAACACTGATAGTCAGAACTTCTTTCTTTCCTTCTGTGTTGATTCCCAGAATTACGTAAGCTGCGAGCTTTCGGATCACGCCATTGTCTCTTACGGAGTAGTGGATCGCATCGATGTAGAGAAT
>NZ_QUGY01000036.1:0-1114 GCF_003479245.1 Ruminococcus sp. AF17-12 | reverse complement strand
CGTAAGGAAGGCTATGAAAATGGGGAAAAGATCGGCTATTCCCAGACTTCCGCCATGCTGACTGAACTGAAAAAGCAAGAGGAGTTTGCCTTTCTGAAAGCAGCAGATTCCATTGCATTACAGCAGTCTTTGCGGGATCTCGACCGGGGATTTGTGAATTTCTTTCAGAAACGGGCTTCCTATCCAACCTTCAAAAGTAAACATAACCGGTTCCAGTCATACAGAACGGTAAATCAAAAAGATAATATTCGTATTGTGGGAAGATATATCAAACTTCCGAAACTTGGATTTGTTAAAATACGGCAGTCGATGGAAGTGGAAAAGATTAATCACGTGATCATTGAGCACACACCGGCTGGAAAATATTTTGCGGTTTTAAATGTTGATTTTGAACCGGAACCACGCTCAAATGCTGGCGGAACGATAGGGATTGATGTCGGAATCAAAGCGTTCTACTCCGACAGTAATGGAAATACGGTATCAAATCCCAGATATCTGGAACGCTCAATGCGAAAACTCATAAGAGAACAGCGCAGGCTTTCCCGAAAACAAAAAGATTCCCATAACCGCGAGAAGCAGCGGATCAGGGTGGCAAGAGTGTATGAGAAAGTAACCAATCAGCGGAATGATTTCCTGCAGAAACAGTCAACGATGCTGGTGCGTGAAAACCAAACCATCTGTATTGAAGATCTGAATGTTAAGGGGATGATCCGGAATCATAAACTGTCAAAATCGATAGCGAGTGTTTCCTGGGCAAAATTTTTTGAAATGCTGGAATATAAAGCTGGCTGGTATGGAAATGAAATTCACAGAGTACCAACGATGTATCCGAGCAGTCAGACCTGCAGCTGTTGTGGCTACAGAAATCCACGGATAAAAAATCTGGGCATTCGTATCTGGGAGTGTCCCAAATGCCATGCGGTTCATGACCGGGATACGAATGCAAGTATCAATATTCTGAAAAAAGGACTGCAGATGCAGTCTGCATAAAGATAAAAACTGTACCGTAGGGCATACGGGAACAGTATAAATATAGCTTGTGGACACTGTGTAAGACATTGCAGTACCGTAAGGTGTTTGCCAATGCAGTAGTGGGAGAAGCAAGAATCCCCCT
>NZ_QUGY01000035.1:0-509 GCF_003479245.1 Ruminococcus sp. AF17-12 | reverse complement strand
GACAGGTGGTGCATGGTTGTCGTCAGCTCGTGTCGTGAGATGTTGGGTTAAGTCCCGCAACGAGCGCAACCCCTATCCCCAGTAGCCAGCGGTTCGGCCGGGCACTCTGAGGAGACTGCCAGGGATAACCTGGAGGAAGGCGGGGATGACGTCAAATCATCATGCCCCTTATGATTTGGGCTACACACGTGCTACAATGGCGTAAACAAAGGGAAGCGAACCTGCGAGGGTGGGCAAATCCCAAAAATAACGTCCCAGTTCGGACTGTAGTCTGCAACCCGACTACACGAAGCTGGAATCGCTAGTAATCGCGGATCAGAATGCCGCGGTGAATACGTTCCCGGGTCTTGTACACACCGCCCGTCACACCATGGGAGTCAGTAACGCCCGAAGTCAGTGACCTAACCGCAAGGAAGGAGCTGCCGAAGGCGGGACCGATGACTGGGGTGAAGTCGTAACAAGGTAGCCGTATCGGAAGGTGCGGCTGGATCACCTCCTTTCTAAGGAAA
>NZ_QUGY01000034.1:0-1395 GCF_003479245.1 Ruminococcus sp. AF17-12 | reverse complement strand
AGTACCGTAAGGTGTTTGCCAATGCAGTAGTGGGAGAAGCAAGAATCCCCCTGCTTTAGCTGTGGGGAGTGTCAAACAGGTCTGCGCTATGAGGGTGGACGAATGGTGGATATGTACCGTACTCTGGACAGTATCCCGGTTCTTGCAAAAGCAGGCGGTATTCTGGTGATGACCGATGAGATCCGTGGAACAGAGGTGGAAAAGAATCCGGAAAGCCTGAATATCCGGGTATTCCCGGGTGCTGACGGAAGCTTCAGATTGTATGAGGATGACAACGAAACCTGTGCTTACGAAAATGGTGCCTGTGTATTTACGGAAATGGATTATAAGGAAAAGGATCAGGGAGTGTTTACCATTCATCCCGCACAGGGAAAAACAGAGCTGATCCCGGCAAAGAGAGCTTATACCGTGGAGTTCTGTGATTTTGCGAAAACAGGAACAGATACTGTGAAGGTTCTGGTTAACGGAGCAGAGACTGAGGCTGCTGTAAAATATGAAGAGAAGCTTCAGAAGATCTGTGTGGAAGTGGAAGCAGACACAGCGGCAGAGGTGCAGATCATTCTCGCAGGAGAGGTAGCGGATAATCGTATAGAGAAACGTATCTTTGATTTCCTGAACCAGGCAGAGATCGGTTTTGTACTGAAGGACAGATTATATCAGCTGATCACAGCAGGAAAGAAGCTGCCGGTTCTTTTATCTGAGCTTCAGTCCATGGAGCTGGACAAGGATCTTTATGGAGCACTGATGGAGATACTGACTGCGTAAAATATGAATAAAATCGCGTTTCCAAACCATACTATCATTATTATCAAAAGAAAGGATGATCATAATGATATTAAAGGAAAAAGAACGCACAGTGATCCAGGATCTTCAGACACAAGAAAAAAGCTGCATTGAAAAATACGGAAAATACGCACAGCAGGCCAGGGATCCGGAGCTTAAAAGCTTATTTCAGACTCTTCAGAAAAAAGAGCAGGAGCATTACGATTCCCTGAGTCAGGTGCTTTCCGGTACAGTTCCCCAGGTAAACTGCAATGACAGTGACGGCCGTGATTACCAGCCAAAGGCTGCTTACACATCGGTGATGTCCTCAGAGGATAAGGAACACGATGCTTTTCTTGCAACAGACTGTATCGGAACAGAAAAGCTGATTTCCGGAGAATACAACTCGGATGTTTTTGCTTTTGAAGACAGTGGTGTGCGGAAGCTTCTGGCAGATATCCAGGTGGAAGAGCAGAATCATGCGGAGATGCTTTACAAATATAAGACTGTGAACGGAATGTTCTGATATATAAAAAAAGGGAGGATTTCAGTAATGGAATTCTTCCTTTTTTTGTTTTGTGTGACAGTAAAAATAAACCCCCTGCTATGCAGGGGGAGGGAAGATCTTTAGAT
>NZ_QUGY01000033.1:0-1422 GCF_003479245.1 Ruminococcus sp. AF17-12 | reverse complement strand
TAGGTCCCGACTCACCCAGGGCAGATCAGCTTTACCCTGGAAACCTTGGATATTCGGCCTAGAGGATTCCCACCTCTATCTCGCTACTCATTCCGGCATTCTCTCTTCCATATAGTCCACAGCTCCTTACGGTACTGCTTCTTCCCATATGCAATGCTCCTCTACCAATCCTTACGGATTCCTTAGTTTCGGTGGCGCGTTTCAGCCCCGGACATTTTCGGCGCAGGACCTCTCGACCAGTGAGCTATTACGCACTCTTTGAATGTATGGCTGCTTCTGAGCCAACATCCTGGTTGTCTTCGAAATCCCACATCCTTTTCCACTTAACGCGCACTTTGGGACCTTAACTGTAGGTCTGGGCTCTTTCCCTTTTGACCGCCCAACTTATCTCGTGCAGTCTGACTCCCGGTGATATCTACACGGCATTCGGAGTTTGATATTCTTCGGTAGGCTTTGACGCCCCCTAGGAAATTCAGTGCTCTACCTCCGCAAGACTCACACCGAGGCTAGCCCTAAAGCTATTTCGAGGAGAACCAGCTATCTCCGGGTTCGATTGGAATTTCTCCCCTATCCACACCTCATCCCCACCCTTTTCAACGGATGTGGGTTCGGTCCTCCACTACCTCTTACGGCAGCTTCAACCTGGACATGGATAGATCACCCGGTTTCGGGTCTACTCCTACTGACTCTGGCCCTATTAAGACTTGGTTTCCCTACGGCTCCACACCTGAAGTGCTTAACCTTGCCAGTAAGCGTAACTCGCCGGACCGTTCTACAAAAAGTACGCGGTCGTACATATAAAGTACTTCCACAGCTTGTAGACACAGGGTTTCAGGTTCTCTTTCACTCCCCTCCCGGGGTCCTTTTCACCTTTCCTTCACAGTACTATGCGCTATCGGTCACTAAGTAGTATTTAGCCTTAGGGGGTGGTCCCCCTTACTTCCCACAAGGTTCCTCGTGTCTCGTGGTACTCCGGATCCTGCTCAGTCAGCTCTGCTTTCACGTACGGGGCTTTCACCCTCTCCGGCCGGCTTTCCCAAAACCGTTCTGTTAACTTCGCTGAATCTTAAATGCAGTCCATGACCCCGGCATGCACGCACACCGGTTTAGGCTCCTCCGCGTTCGCTCGCCGCTACTTACGGAATCGATGTTTCTTTCTTTTCCTCCGGGTACTTAGATGTTTCAGTTCCCCGGGTTCCCTTCCATACGTTATGGATTGGCGTATGGATGCATGAGGTCTGCTCATGCGGGTTTCCCCATTCAGACATCTCCGGATCACGGGATATTTGCTCCTCCCCGAAGCTTTTCGCAGCTTATCACGTCTTTCATCGGCTCTTAGTGCCAAGGCATCCGCCCTGTGCCCTTATTGCTTGACCTTTCGCTTCATCACCCTAGCGTAGGTGATGCGGTCTCTTGATTCTC
>NZ_QUGY01000032.1:0-2541 GCF_003479245.1 Ruminococcus sp. AF17-12 | reverse complement strand
CCAGTTCCGCTACTGCGGAACGGCTATTCCATTTTTAACGGTACGAAGTACCGCTAGATTACATCATTCTGTTTCACGCATATTTATACCGTTCATCTCCAGACGATACGTATGGTGCTTATCCGTGATTCGTGTAAGACACGCATCGGCGTAGGTGTTATCGGCAAACATATCGAACCATGTGCTGACTGGAAATTGTGAGATGACTACAGTTGATTTTCTTCCATCTCTGGTGTCAAGGACTTCAAAGAGATCCCGGCATTTATCAAGGTCGAGATCCATAAGACCGAAATCATCGATCACAAGCAGATCCAGCTTGGTCAGTTTATTCAGGTAATCCAGATTTGTGGATTTGATGCGTGCCTGTTCCATTTCACTCATAAGTGTGTTCGCTTTTATATACTTTACACTCTTGGACTGCTTCATTGCAGTTATGCAAAAAGCATTGATCAGATACGTTTTTCCACTGGCAGAAGAACCTGTTACAATGAGATTTTTTCCTTCCTCTATCCAATGGCAGGTACTCAGACGTTCTATTGTCTGGGTATCAAGCTGACGTTCTGGACGGTAAATGGTTTCATCAAGATCTGCCACCGGGTATCGCAGATGTGCTTCTTTCATCAGACGATTAAAGCGTTTATCTGCCCGTGCCTGCCACTCTGCATCAACCATTGCTGTCATGCGTTCCATAAACGTGTTCAGATCTGCATTGGGATCTTTCATCTGTTCTTCCAGGATATGTGCCATTTCCGGAACGCGGAAACTCTTCAGACGCATGATCAGAGCTTGTTCCTGGGGTGTTAATGTAATGTCATGGGATGAACTCATTTGTATGCCTCCTTTCCACGGATGTTTGTATGGGAAGGAAGTTTTCCGTTTATACCGCTGCTGGAATGATTATTCTGGACCATGCCAAGCACTTTCTTGAAATAAGAATACTTGCAGGCATTAGCTTCTACGCATTTCTCAGCAGCCTCCCGAACCAGTCGGTTAGGAACATCCTTACAGGAATGGAGTACACCGGCACAGCTGTTGTATGCCTGTTCCTCGTGTTTGGAACTGCGGAGTATCCTGTCAATAAGAGTTACCATAGATTCTCCATAGACAGATGCCCACCGTCTGTAATAAGCTCCGTCATGTGCATTCACTTCTTTGTAATACAGGTGTTCTGGTGGCATATGACTGTCATCTGTAATGTAAAGAGGAAAATCACGATAAGATCTCGGATGTCGGCAGATCAGCCGGTTATACTCGTCGCAGATCCGTATCTCCGTCATAGTAGCCTTAAGAATTGCAGGCTTCCCCTTATAGGTATACAATACAGAATAGTAGTGGGCATCATACTCAAGGTGGTAATTATCTGGAACTTTAAGAAAGTATTTATAATCACAAAGTGTATAACTTTCGCCTGGAAGCTGGTTCATACGCGGTTTGTCATACTTTTCAAATCCATTCATGCGGGATTTCCGAATGTCAGATTTTTTCTGGAAAGGACGCTGGTTGATGTCCGCTACGATCTTTTTGACCGCAGCATTCAGGGCTTCCAGAGAGGTATAAGTGTCTTTCTTTAATTCTTCTACCAGATGCGTTTCTAAGAAACGCACATGATTTTCAACGGTCGGTTTGCCTTTCGGTTTCCTTGGCGGCGGAGGCAGAATGACCGTATCATAGAAGGTCTCCAGATCTGAAAAGGCTGACTGCAGCACAAGTTCATCTTTGCTATGCATGGTAACAGCTGTTTTCAGATTGTCCGGGACAAGATATTTAGGAACTGCCCCATAATAAGACAGCGCGTGTACTGTGCCGGCAATAAAATGTGGAAGTTTTTCATCCAGAAAGATTTCTGCATAAACAAGGCTACTAAAACCAAGTGTAGTCGTAAAAATGTGAACTTTCCGAAGTTCGCCAGTTGCTGTGTCCAGTAGCAGTTCCGGCTGGTCGCCTACCCAGTCAATATACAGCTTTTCACCAGGGATCCGTTCCACAGGCATAGATGTTTTTGAAGTACCATAAGTATCTACCATAAAATCACGATACAGCTTATAAAACTGGGCAAGCTGGTAACCATTGGGATGCTCTTTTTTATAATCGATCCATAGAAAGCTCAAGTCGGCATGCTTTCCCATTTGGATCATTTGCTCATGTATTTTTTCAAAATCAGGTAGTGGAATGTCCTTATGTCGAAGGTTTCCTTTTGGATAGATGAGATCAACAACCTTTGCGGGTGGCATTTGCCGAAGATCATCCAGTGATAATCCTGAATCATTATAGCGGTTCATAATCAATGCAATCCCGCTCCGTCCAATCCGGTAACGTTTTTGTACGGCGTCATAACTGACTTTACTGAGTCGAAGTTCTATGACTCCAAGAATAGTATTGTAGTCGTGCATAATAGTTCCTCCTTTGCACAGTGATGAATAATAGTTACATCACAATAATAAAGGAAAAACGTACCGCTTTGAGCAGAAAGCGCATACCGCTAAATTAGAATGAATGTACCGCTGATTTCAGAATAGGCGTACCGTTCGAGCAGAATTTGCA
>NZ_QUGY01000031.1:701-5151 GCF_003479245.1 Ruminococcus sp. AF17-12 | reverse complement strand
ATTAGAATGAATGTACCGCTGATTTCAGAATAGGCGTACCGTTCGAGCAGAATTTGCATTTTATACGATAAGATATTAATAAAAATATATGATATAACAGGGGAAATATGAAGAATACACAACAATTGGCGGATAGGCGCGAAGCGTCGTTTCTGCGGTACGTGCCCGGAAAGAGGGGGTGCAGGGGGAGAAAAACGGGCTTCGTAACTTTGAGTGCTTTCTCCCCCTGCGGTGTTTTCTCAGCTTTTCAAAGCCAATAAACAAAAAAATAATTCAATAAAAGAAAAACATACACTACTTGCGGGATGCAATGAAGTCAAGAACTTCATCTCTTTCAGGCATTACGCGGAGTGCTCCCTTCTTTGTTGTGATGAGAGAAGCTGCTGCATTTGCAAAAGTAAGCAGCTCTGCGAGATTTTCGTCAGTGAGATCCTCAAGACCGTGTTCCAGCACATAATTCAGGGTGCTTGCACAGAAGGTGTCTCCTGCACCGGTGGTTTCAATGGTTTTTTCCTGAAGGAAAGGAGCAGCCTCGACCTTCCGTCCGCGATAATAAGCGCGGCTTCCGTCTTTTCCCATTGTGATCAGCACAAGCGGGATATGATATTTTTCTTCGATAAGGGCAGCACCCTTGTCATAATCTGTTGTGTCAAAAAGAAATTCCACTTCATTATCAGAAATCTTCAGTACATCACAGCGTTCCATGCCGTATTCGATCTCTTTGCGGGCATCGTTCAGATCCTTCCAGAGTGGAGGGCGTAAGTTCGGGTCAAAGGTGATGATGCATCCGGCTTCTTTTGCCACGTCAAGAGCATAGCGGGTTGCTTCACGGACACCTTCATGTGTGGAAGAAAGTGTGCCGAAATGGAAAATCCTGGAATTGCGGATCAGATCGGCATCTACCTCATCCTTTGTCAGCATCATATCTGCACCTGGATTACGGTAGAAAGAAAAATCACGGTCTCCGTCCGGGTAAGTATGTACAAAAGCAAGGGTAGTGTGAATTTCATCGTCCATGACAAGATTTCTGGTATCAATGCCGCATTCTTCTACGGCAGCCTTCAGCTGCTTGCCGAACATGTCGTTTCCGACCTTTCCGATAAATGCAGTTTTTTTGCCAAGACGGTTCAGCATGGCAAGAACGTTACAGGGAGCTCCGCCCGGGTTTGCCTCGAAAGTAGGGTTTCCTTGGGAACTGTCACCGTTTTCTGTGAAGTCGATCAGAAGCTCGCCGAGAGCTGTTACATCATACTGTCTGTTTTCCATTGATGATTCCTCCTGATAAGTTATTTGTTTCATATTCTGCTTCATATTATAATCGTTACATATGATTTTGGGAAGGACCAAATCGAATTATTTTCTGTTCTGTTACCGGTTACTTGTGGTGCTTTTTGCGAAGATTAGAACTGTTATCTTTATTTTTCTGTAAAATGGTGGTAAACTTAGTCTATAAAACAACAAATATGATGGAGGAGACGATTATGGCTGATAAAGCGTATGAATATATGGATTGGCCCCGGATCGAGGCGATCGTTTATGGGGAGGAGGCATCACCTCGTGATGTGATGCAGCCAAGGGTAACAGAGGATGGCGTTCTGATCCAGGGATTTTTTCCGGGAGCGGATGCTGCAGAGGTTGTTGTAGGGGAAAAGAGTTATCCGATGATCCTGGAAGATGAGGCTGGTTATTATGCTGTAATGCTTCCACTGAAAAGGATTCCGGAATATCGTTTCCGTGTGATAAGAGGAAGCAGGAAAGAGACTTTTTACGATGCGTATGAATGTCCATGCCAGATCACGGAAGAGGAGGAACGAGCTTTTTGTGCCGGTGTCTATTACAAGGCATATGAGAAGCTGGGAGCGCATCCGGGGACCTGTGGCGAGGTAGAAGGAACATATTTTGCTGTCTGGGCACCCAATGCAATCCGTGTCAGTGTGGTCGGTGATTTTGACAGGTGGGATGGAAGGCGTCTTCCGATGCATCGGATGCCAATGTCCGGAATTTTTGAGATTTTTGTTCCAGGTGTAGAGGCAGGGGACTCTTACCAGTATGAGATCAAGATCAAAGGCGGCGATGTACAGCGGAAGTCTGATCCTTACGGAAATGGAACTCAGGGAGCGCCGTCTGTGATTTCTGTTGTAACAGAGCTGGGGGATTTTTTATGGCAGGATGAAGCGTGGATGAAGGAACGTGAAAGGTTTGCCAGCCGTGAAGTTCCGGTTTCTATTTATGAAACGGATGTAACAGAGTGGAAAAACAGTGGTGAACTGGTGGAGTTTCTGAAGGAAACCGGTTATACGCATGTAGAATTTCATCCGGTGATGGAGTATCTTGACCGAAGTTCAGGAGGATATTCTACGTCTGCGTATTATGCTGTGACTACCCGTTTTGGGACTGCGGCAGATTTCCGGACACTGGTGGAGGATCTTCATCAGGCAGGGATTGGCGTGATCCTGGACTGGACACCGGCTCAGTTTCCGCGGTTTGATGCAGGGCTTGAGAAATTTGACGGAACTTCTCTTTATGAAGTACAGGATCCGGCTATGGCCGTTCATCCGATGTGGGGCACCATGCTTTATAATTACGGAAGTCCTATGGTCAAAGATTTTCTTATTTCTAATGCGTTTTTCTGGCTGGATGAATTTCATGTGGACGGATTTCGGATGGATGATGTAGATGCGATGCTGTATCTGGATTTTGGAAGAGAGGCGGGACAGTGGACGGCTAATCTTTATAGTTCCAATGAGAACCTTCAGGCAATGGAGTTTCTGAAGCATCTGAATTCTATTGTGAAGAAGCAGTATCCGGGGATTCTTCTGATCGCACAGGAGGATGGTTTATGGCCGCAGCTTACAGACAGTGTGGAGAATGATCATCTGGGGTTTGACTATAAATGGAGTGGTGGCTGGACAAAGGATCTTCTTTCTTACCTGGAAGCAGAGCCTTTGGACAGACGAAATTATTATGATCAGCTGACGCTTTCCATGATGTATGCATATAGTGAGCATTATGTACTGACTCTGGGGAAGAGAGATGTGGGTACGTTAAAAGAGTTTCTGGAGAAGCTTCCGGGATCTTCAAGGCAGAAGGATGCTCAGCTGCGTGCTGCGTATGGCTATCTGATGCTTCATCCGGGTGTGAAGATGACTGCGCCGGATGGGGATGTGGGGCCGGAAATGAGGGCGTATCTGCATGATCTGAATGAACTTTACAGGAATCATCCGGCGTTGTATGCAATGGATGGTAATTCGGATGGGTTTGAGTGGATCCAGTTTACTAGCTATGATGAGAATGTGGTTGCGTTTCTTCGTAAGACGGAAAAGCCGGAAGAAACGATTCTTGCGGTGTGTAATTTTTCACCGGTATCTTATGACAGTTACCGGGTTGGTGTGCCTTTTGCAGGGAAATATAAGGAAATTTTCAACAGTGACAGTGAAAAGTTTGGCGGACAGGGTGTGGTGAACGCACGGGCGAAAGCGGCTATTCATATGGAGTGTGATAACAGGGAGTTTTCTTTGAAGCTGAAGCTTCCGGCTTATGGTGTGGCGGTATTTGGGTGTACACCGGAGAAGGGGGATGTGAAGAAAAGCTCTGTGAAGAAAGGAAATGTGAAAAAGACTGTGGGGAAAAGCAGAGGAAAGCGTATGGATAAAGCGAAAATGACGGTGGTTGAAAAATCTGTGGCTGTAAAGGATGCGGTAAAGGTTGTGAAACGGGTGGCTTCTCGCAGGAAGGGGGCTTCCGGGGATGAGTGATGGTTTGTGAATTAAATGGGAATATGGTTGGGGGTGATTGGGGTGGTGAGGATTTGAGTGGATTGTAGGAAAAAGTGCTTGCATTTTTTGTAAAATACGGTATAATATCAGTTGTGTTTAGCACAAGCTGGAATAGCTCAGTCGGTAGAGCACTTCACTCGTAATGAAGGGGTCGTGAGTTCGAGTCTCATTTCCAGCTTATATATGACTGATAGGAGTCCGGTGTCTTTGGAATATGAAGATGCCGGGCTTTTTTTGTGTGTATGGATGTGGTTGAGGGACGCCAGAGGAAGGTGGCATCGCTCCGGGCAGGGACTCCGTCGGGGGATACTACTAGGGCTCCGTGAGACGGCTAAAAGCATTGCGGCAGGGCCAGAACTCGCCTGCGGCTCAGACAGCAGACCCTGCCGCAATAACGCCGTCTCCCGCAGCCCAAGTAGTAATCACCCCTCCTCCGCAGCAGCCCGGCCCGATGCCACCTTCCTCTGGCTGACGTTTCCAGCCGACAGGAAAAAACATGCGGGGTATGGAAGCGGACTGGGCGTCCTGTCCTGAAATGTTAGACTGGCACAGAATATTCCTATAAGTATCGAAGAATACAGAAACAGGATCGGCACAGCGTATCACCATAAATATCGAAGAATACAGGAACTAGATCGGCACAGCGTATCACCATAAATATCGAAGAATACAGG
>NZ_QUGY01000031.1:0-569 GCF_003479245.1 Ruminococcus sp. AF17-12 | reverse complement strand
ATAAGTACCGAAGAATACAGAAACCAGATCGGCACAACGTTCCATTCTGAGTACCGCAGCATACAGACAAAAGTCAACAACGCAGCACACACAACAACGCAGAACTCCTTCCGTGCCCAACGGGGTGGGAGCGCGAGGGAGGGCGTTCGGGCTACGGAACTCTGAGATCGCCTTCCCTCGCACTTACCGCATTGAAAATGCGACCGGCATAGCGCGCCATACAGCGAAGAGTCTTATTAAAAAACAACACATATAAAATAATAAACAGGAAGATAATAGCATAATAGATGAATGATAGCAGAAAAGAAATTGTCCTATAAAAATAAACTTCCAGGAAAATCTAAAAAAATTGAAATTTATGGTTGACAAGCATAACTCCCAGTGGTATTATAACTGAGCTGTCGCAAATAATTGTTTTCAAAAAATAAACAATTAAAAAGAATTTCAGAAAAATGAAATTTACAGTTGACAAAAGACAGAAGATATGATAAAGTATCCAAGTCGTCAACGAAACGACAACAAAATCTTAACTCAAAAATGTTTGAAAAAACTTAAAAAAGTGATTGACA
>NZ_QUGY01000030.1:0-5467 GCF_003479245.1 Ruminococcus sp. AF17-12 | reverse complement strand
GAGTAATCAAGTAAATTCTATGAACAAAGGTCTGACAGTGAAAGACCTTGTAACAACAGGTATTTTTACTGCACTGTTATTTGTTTTTGTATTGGTGGGCGGTGTCTTTTTTGCAACGAATCCTGTACTTACTTTTTTCATGCCAGCAGGAGGTGGGCTGCTTGCTGGCCCCATTTATCTTTTGCTGATTGCAAAAGTACATAAGCGTTGGAGCCTTTCTATAATGGGCGTTATCATGGGTATTATTTGGTTCGTGACTGGTATGCACTGGGCTTTTGCATTGGGCTACCTGATCATGGCGATTGTCGCTGACTTTGTTGCGGGTGCAGGGCAATACAAAAGCAAGAAACTCAACAGTCTGTCTTACATCCTGTTTTCCCTCGGCGGTACTGGATCGTATATCGTTTTCTTTGCTGACCCCAACGGCTGGGCGCAGACAATGCTGGGTAATGGAACCGAACAGAGCTACATCGACACCATGCAGGCAACCGCTAACACCGGCATTCTGATTGCCATGTTTGCCGCTGCTATCATTACATCTGCAATCAGCGCTTTTGTAGGCTGCAAAATGCTGAAAAAGCAGTTTGAAAAAGCAGGTATTACAGCATGAGCGGTAAACGCCACAAGAAAGAGCTTTGGCTCGACCCACGGACCAAGCTCTTTCTTATTCTTATGTGTGTTTTATCGTCCATGTTTGCGCCCTCACTTGCATATCAATTTATCCTTGTTATGCTGATTGCGATATTGGGGGCTTTCTTTGGAAAGTGGAAATATGTCATTAAGGCTGTATGCTTTTATGCGGTCATCTGTGCCCTGACAGTTTGGATCATGGCAGAAATGACAGGCACGCTGCGGACAATGTTTATTGCCTTTTTAGGCTTGTTTCATAAGGTCTATGCGTGCGGAACCTTGGCTGGGATTGTTCTGACTACTACAAAAGTCAATGAGTTCCTGTCTGCTATGAACCGTGTCCACGCACCCAAAAAGTTAGTAATTCCTATGGCAGTTATGCTACGGTACATTCCAACTATTCAAGAGGACTGGCGCTATATCAAGGACGCTATGCGGATGAGAGATGTTTCACCTTCTCTGGCGAGCTTTTTAGCACATCCGGGCATGACAGTTGAGTGTATTTATGTGCCTTTGTTGATGGCAGCTTCAAAAGCAGCGGATGATCTTTCTGTTGCTTCTGTCACCCGTGGAATTGAAAATCCCAATCCACGCACCTGCCTTGTCCAGATAAAATGCGGAGCTGCCGATTGGGGCGTCATGACCGTTGCCGTAGCTTATCTGATTTTTGAATTATGTGTGCGGGGAGGTGTGATCGGTTGATTGAGTTTGAAAATGTATCGTTTTCCTATACAGGACAGGAACATGGCGGGCTGCATGACATCAATTTGAAAATTTCGGACGGAGAATGTGTCCTGTTCTGTGGCCGCAGTGGGTGCGGAAAGACAACGATCACACGGCTGGTGAACGGCTTAATTCCTCAATTTTATCAAGGGGAACTTCATGGCCGTGTGCTGGTAGATGGTCAGGAAATCAGCAATATCCCTATGTATCAGATTGCCGCTAAGGTTGGCTCTGTTTTCCAAAATCCACGGACACAGTTTTTTAATGTGGACACAGACAGCGAGATCGCCTTTGGCATTGAGAACGAGGCTCGTCCTCCACAAGAGCTGATAGAGCGAGTGGAACAGACAGCCGACGATCTGCGTATTCAAAAGCTGCGGAACCGGAATATTTTTGAGTTGTCCGGCGGTGAAAAGCAGAAAATCGCCTTCGCTTCTGTTTATGCCATGAACCCACAGATTTATTTGCTGGATGAACTGTCCTCCAATTTGGATATGACTTCCATTCAGGAGTTGAGAGAGCATTTGCGGCTGATAAAAAAGCAGGGCAAAACGGTTTTGATAGCAGAACACCGGCTGTACTACCTGATGGAACTGGCCGACCGAATTGTTTATCTGGAAAAAGGAGAAATCAAAGGGATTTATACCCCGGAAGAATTTCGACAGCTGTCGGAACAGGAGCGCGAACGCATGGGCCTGCGGGCAGTTGATCTTCGGTCGGTGTTCCCACCTAAACCCCACTCGATTGCCCCTATCCCGGTATTAGAGCTACGGAATGTGACGCTCCGTTACAAGAAGCGAACCATTTTGCATGATATTGGCTTATCCGCAGGAAAGGGTGAAGTGATTGGCGTGGTCGGCCACAATGGAGCCGGAAAGACTACATTTTCTCGCGCTCTCTGTGGGCTTCACAAAGACTGCGATGGACAATTTTTGTGGGAAAGCAAGCCGATTGAGCGTAAGGAAAGGCTGCAACGCTCTTATATGGTCATGCAGGATGTGAACTATGAGCTTTTCGCTGACAGCGTAGAAGCAGAATGTTCCTTTGGCATCCGAAATCCAGACCAAACGCTGGTAAATGCAACTTTGGAAGAACTGGGACTTTCCCTATATCGAGAACAACATCCAAACACGCTTTCCGGCGGTCAAAAGCAACGAGTAGCTGTAGCTGTCAGCATGATTTGTGGGAAAGACTTGCTTGTATTTGATGAACCGACCAGCGGCCTTGACTTTGACAGTATGACGCAGGTTGCAGGATTGATCCGGCGATTATCCAATATGGGAAAAGTCATTTTCATTGTCACCCATGATTTTGAGTTTGTCTGCCGTACCTGTTCCCGTGTCTTACATTTTGACGAAGGCGAAATACCCGATGACGTATTAGTTACAATGGATGCCCTCCCGAAATTGAGAGAGCTTTTCTCTGTCAAGGTGAATGTCCCCGCAGGGGACAGAGAGGGCGGCCTGGGCCGTTCAGATGGAAAGGAGAGGTAGTCTATGAAGCAGAAAAAAGAAAACAGTGTAGCATTGCTGCTGCATTGGGCAGGAGAACAAAAATTTTGGTTGTTTCTGGCAATTCTGCTGTCCATGTGCAGCGGGCTTTGCATTATTGTTCCGTATATTGGGATTTACAGGCTGATGGATGCCACATTTAACAATGCCTGCACAAAAGAACTTGTGGTACAGACTGTGGCAATGATTGCCGCCGCTGTCACCCTGCGTTTTGCATTATTCGGCTGTTCCGGCGTGGCAGCCCATAAAGGCGCATACGGCGCACTGTTCAAAGTGCGCTGCATGGTTGCGGAACACATGGCCAGAGCGCCTTTGGGGGCCTTGAATGAACGGCGCACCGGGGATATAAAAACGGTTCTGAATGAAGATATTGAAAAGCTGGAGTTGTTCCTGGCTCATAACCTTCCTGACCTTGTGTGCTATCTGGTTGGGCCGGTAGTCATCTTTATTTACCTGATGACCGTCAATATTCCTCTGGCATTGATTTCCCTGGTTCCGCTGATCCTTGCTGTTGTTGTAATGGGGATGATGTTCCGCAACACGGATGACCTGATGGAACGGGCCAATCGCTCCATTACCACACTGAACTCGGTTATGATTGAGTACATCAGCGGTATGAAATTGATTAAAGCCTACAACATGGGGAGCAAATCGTTTCAAAAGTTTTCAGACGCTATCCAGGAAGAAAACGCCATGTGGAATGAAACTTCCCGGCGCATGGGGCCACCTTATGCGGCCTTTGTTGTTATCATCGAATGTGGGATGTTGCTGATGGTTCCAATCGGCGGAATGTTTTTCCTGAAAGGCTCACTGGCGGCCAGCGCATTTTTGCTGTTCGTCTATGTAGGTTCCATGTATCTGACGGAAATCCGCCCCCTGCAAGAACTGGGGACTAATTTTGCTAATGTACTGAACGCTGTTACCAAGACCAAAGAAATCCTGGATATTCCGATTTATGAGGGTGGAATGGACTTTCCCCAAAATCACGATATTGAACTTCGCAATGTCCGATTTTCCTATGACGGTAAGACCGATGTACTGCAAGGTGTCAACCTCAAAATCAATGACGGGGAACGCGTGGCTCTTGTGGGACAGTCTGGTGCCGGCAAAAGCACTGTGATTGAACTGATCTCCCGCTTCTATGATGTGCAGGAGGGCGAAGTGCTGATTGGTGGAAAAAATGTCAAGGAGCTTGACTACGATACCATTCTGAAAAATGTAGCCATCGTATTTCAAAAGACCTTCCTGACCCGTGACAGCGTTTTAGAAAATATCCGAATGGGCAGCAACGCCACTCTGGAAGAAGTGCGGGCTGCTGCAAAAGAGGCGCAGATTGACGATTTTATCATGTCCTTGCCAGATGGATATGACACGAAAGTGGGCAGCTTTGGCTCTCGCTTCTCCGGCGGTGAAAAACAGCGGATTGCGATTGCCCGCGCAATTCTGAAAAATGCACCTATCTTAATTTTGGACGAGGCCACAAGTGCCTCTGACCCGGAAAATCAGATGGAGATTGATAAAGCTATTCAAAATCTATGCAAAGGCAAAACAGTCATTGTAGTAGCACACCGTTTGAGTGCTTTGAAAATGTGCAACCGGGTGGCTGTGGTGGAAAATCATACAATTACCAGCGTTGGCACCCATGAGGAAGTTCGGAAGAACAACGCCTACTATCGAAATGCGTGGAAAGACTACGAGACAGCCCGGAATATCACTTATCAGTTGGAGGGAGGCGAGCAGCATGAATGAGCATGATGTATTGAAAAAAAACCGCAATTTCTATATTGGTGTCGGCGGAACCGTTCTGGAAGGACTTCTCTCCGGCAGCCTGTTTATACTGCTTTACTCTGTTATGCAGTTTTTGTGGTCGGGTCAATTTGACATGAACCGCGTTCTGGCTCTGACCGGTATTATTGCAGTGGTTTTTCTTCTCCGTATCCTGATTTACAGCTACGGTTATACCAAAGCGCAGATTGGCGGTGCGGAGGTCAGTAAGAATATTCGGCTTTTTATGGGTGACCATTTGAAGCGCATCCCACTGTCCCGCTTTACGCAGGGACAGACCGGCGATTATATCAACACCATCACAAGCGATGTAAACAACTACGAAAAAATCCTGACCCATAAAGTCGGAGATTTGGCAAAGAATTTTGCCCTGTCACTGATGTTGATTGTCTTTGTTGTGACGCTTTATGTTCCAGCTGGAATTATCCTGCTGATAGCAGACCTTCTTTTAATCCCCGGCCTGTGGCTTTCTTTCCGCATGGTACGGAAATATGGAAAAGAAAAGAACGATATTTGTGCGGAGAACGTCAGCAGCATTGTTGAATATGTTTCTGGTATTCAGACTTTCCGAGCTTATGGTGTAGGCGGTATGAAGAACAAAACCGTTATCAACGCCATGCGGGAGTTTTCCCGGATCAGCTTTGTGTACGAATCAAAAGTGCTTCCTATTGGTGCGGTCTTTGGTATTTTGAGTTGGCTGTCCTGCCCGCTGGTTATCTTGCTGGCCTATGCACCCTGGGTCGCAGGGACACTGAACACGGTGGACTACCTTTTGATTTGTATGCTGCCCCTGTTCTGTGCAAAGCTGGCTAACTCGA
>NZ_QUGY01000003.1:138945-323094 GCF_003479245.1 Ruminococcus sp. AF17-12 | reverse complement strand
CCCAGAATGCATCTTTCATGGTCTAACTCCATTATATTTATCATCCTTTTTCTTATATCAACGGATATGTATTTATGAACTAATTGTTCTTTTCAGTATACTACATCAGGGAAGGGAGAACAAGCGTTTCTTTTATACTATAGAGATTTTTTTGAGCAGACATGCTCCGATGTGCAATTCATCTCACCACCTGAAGAGGTGAGAGAATTCTTGCTACATTTGTTAAATGTATTTTAGTATAAATTTGCGGGAAATGCAATGTAGGGGAGAACGGGTAAAAGTAAACAAAAAAATAAGAGTAAAATTAGACGCTTTGCCAATAGATTTTTAAAAAGGAAAGTTTTATACTCTACTTACAGTTAAGACATAAACATAAGTAAAAGACATAAATAACGAAATGAACGAAAAAAAGGAGGTTCTATCATGAAATTAACAAGAGAAGGAATCAAAGAGCGTGAAGCATGGGAGAAAGCAGGCATCAATCTTCCAGGATACGATGTAGAGGCAGTTACTGAGAAAGCGAAGAAGGAGCCAGGCTGGGTACATTTCGGAATCGGAAATATCTTCCGTGTATTTATCGGAGGTATTGCAGATGGTCTTCTGGAAGGGGGAGTTCTTGACAGAGGCATCACATGTGTAGAGACCTTTGATTATGATGTAGTAGATAAGATTTACGCGCCATATGACAACCTTGGCTTAAATGTCATCCTTCACGGTGATGGAACCCGTGAGTACAAAGTTCTTGGGGCACTTGCAGAAGCAGTGAAAGCACAGTCTTCTGATGCTGAACAATGGAACCGCCTGAAAGAAATTTTTGCGGCTAAATCCCTGCAGCTGGTTTCCTTCACTATCACAGAAAAGGGTTATGCACTCCAGAAAGCAGACGGAACATGGTTCCCGTTTGTGGAAGCAGATATTAAGAACGGACCGGATAAGGCAACGGGAGCAATGGCAGTTCTTGTGGCTATGCTGAATGAGAGATATAAAGCAGGGAAATATCCGATCGCCCTGGTATCCATGGACAACTGCTCACAGAACGGCGCCAAGCTTCGTGAGTCCGTGCTGACTATGACAGAGGAATGGCATAAAGCGGGCTTCGTAGATGATGGCTTCGTAGATTATGTAACGGACGAGAAGGTGGTTGCATTCCCGTGGACCATGATCGACAAGATCACACCTCGTCCAAGCGAGCAGATCGCAGCAGACCTTGAGAAGCTTGGCGTTGAAGACATGCAGCCGGTGATCACAGGAAAGAAGACATACATAGCACCATTTGTTAATGCTGAGAAGCCACAGTATCTTGTTATCGAGGACAGCTTCCCTAACGGACGCCCTGCTCTGGAAAAAGGCTTCGGCGTATATATGGCGGACAGAAATACCGTCAATCTTTCCGAGAGAATGAAAGTAACCGTATGCCTGAATCCTGTACATTCCGCAACCGGCCCTCTTGGTGTGGTACTTGGCTATGATCTGTTTGCACATATGCTGAACACGAACGAAGATATGATGAAAATGGCCCGTATGGTTGCTTATGACGAGGGACTTCCGGTAGTTGCAGATCCTGGAATCCTTTCCCCGCAGGCATTTGTGGATGAACTCTTTAATGACCGTTTCCCGAATGAGTATCTTGGAGATACCAACCTTCGTCTGGCTGTAGATGTGTCCCAGATGGTAGGTATCCGTTTCGGTGAGACTGTAAAAGCATATGTGAAGAAATTTGGAGATGCTTCCAGACTGACAGCAATCCCGCTGGGAATCGCAGGCTGGCTGAGATACATGCTGGCTGTAGATGACGAAGGAAACAAATTTGAGCTTGCACCGGACCCGATGAATGAGGAGATCACAGAGCAGCTTGGCGATATCGTGATCGGAAAACCGGAAACCTTCAAGGATCAGCTGAAGCCGATCCTTTCCAATGAGAGATTGTTCTTCACAGACCTTTATAAAGATGGTGTCGGAGAGAAGATCGAGGATATGTTCCGTGAGATGATCGTCGGCCCCGGAGCTGTAAAGGCAACTATTCATAAATATGTAAAATAAAACCAGGGTTACGAGAACAGTTTATGTAAATATTGAATAAAGAGAAATGAGGTAAATGGAAAGATGACAGAACCGGTATTTGCGGCAGACCCGGCAAGACTGTTGATCGCGGCAGCAGCAGGAATTTTATTATTATTGTTACTTATCATAAAATTTAAGATCCACCCGGTTTTATCCCTGCTGATCGCTGCACTGGTTATCGGGCTTGGCGCCGGAATGCCGGTTCCAACGCTGGTAAGCACTGTGGAAAACGGCGCAGGAGAAACCTTACAGGGAATCATACTCCTGATCGGACTGGGCTCTCTGTTCGGTGGGATATTGGAAGTGTCCGGCGGCGCACAGTGCGTTGCTCAGACACTGATAAACAAATTTGGTGAGAAAAAAGCGGGAATCGCTCTTGGGATCACAGGACTTGTGGTAGGAACTACGGTATTCTTTGAGGCTGGCGTTGTGATCCTGATCCCTCTGGCATTCGGACTTGCGAAGAAAACAAAGAAATCTACTTTATATTATGTGATTCCTCTTCTCGCCGGACTTGCCACCGGATTTGCATTTATACCGCCATCAGCAGGATCTGTTCTGGTGGCAAATATGCTGAATGTGGATCTCGGAGTGATGATCGCGGTAGGTGTGCCTGTGGGCATTTTATCATTGATCTTTGCAGGAATCTTATGGTCCAAATTTATCGGCAAAAAGATCAATACAGGGCTGCCCTCCAATATCCAGGAGGTACGTGAGGAAGAAGAAGCCAATCTGCCGAAATTTTCTACAGTATTATGTATCATTCTTGTTCCGCTGGTACTGATCCTGTGCAATACAGTTTCTGAATACATTCCGGGAATCGACGCGGCACGTCCTGTTCTGGAATTTCTGGGAACACCATTTGTGGCACTGATCATAGCAGTATTGCTTGCCATGTATTTTCTTGGAAAGAAGCAGGGCTATAATGGAGAGCAGCTTAAGAAAATCCTGGATCGTTCTCTGAAGCCTACCGGACAGATTCTTCTGGTCATCACTGGTGGAGGTATCATCCGCTGGGTGCTGCAGGACTGCGGTATGGGAAATATTATAGGACCAGCCCTGGAAAAAAGCGGACTTCCGCTTGTACTGGTTGCATTCCTTATTGCAGCTCTGATCCGTGCATCGGTTGGTGCGGCAGTTGTGGCTATGACAATGGCAGCAGGAATTATGGCGGCTATGCCCGGAGTTGCAGACCTGTCACCGGTTTATCTGGCAGCAATGGTCTGTGCCATCAACGGAGGCGCAACGGCATTCAGCCATGTAAATGACTCCGGATTCTGGCTGGTAGGTTCCCTTCTTGAGATTGATGAGAAAACAACCCTGAAATCCTGGACAATGATGGAAACCATCGTAGGAGTAACAGGTCTGGTCTGTGCTGTTGTGATCAGCCTGTTTGCATAGGAGAGTAGACAAAAATGATAGTAAAAGTAATTTTAGGCACAATGCAGAATGCAAGAAAGCTGGTAAGTATTGCAGAATCCATCCCCTGTGATGTAGAATTATGTTATGGCCGTTATGTTGTAAATGCGAAGTCTATGCTTGGTGTCTTAAGTATGCCTGAGTTTGACGAGGGAGAGCTTCATATACATACAGATAATGAGAAAGAATGCGAGAAGATCTTTTTTCAGCTGCTTGATCAGAACCTTATTATGGACACAGGAGATGCTGTGAAAAGATCCATCTATGATATCACAACCTTTGGTGAGATCCTGATCGATTTTACATCTCAGGATATCAATGAGGATGGACAGATGCTGTATGCCAGAAATCCGGGCGGTGCACCAGCCAATGTTGCAGTTGCAGCCAGCAGACTGGGAGCTCATACTGCATTTATCGGTAAAGCAGGAAAAGATATGCACGGAAAGTTCCTGAAATCTGTTCTTGAGAAAGAAAACGTGGATACCAAGGGTATGCTCCTGGATGAAAATTATTTTACTACACTGGCTTTTGTGGAAGTCAGCGAGACTGGAGAGAGGACTTTCTCTTTTGCAAGAAAACCGGGAGCGGATACGAAGATCCAGAAGGAAGAAGTGGATGTGGATGTGCTGGATCATACCCATATTTTTCATGTTGGATCCCTGTCCCTGACGGATCAGCCTGCAAGAGATACCACGTTTTATGCGGTAAAAAGAGCAAAAAACAAGGGCAGCGTGATTTCTTACGATCCCAATTACCGTGCATCTCTGTGGCCGGATGAAAAGACAGCGAAGAAGCATATGAGAAGCCTGGTTCCCTATGTGGATCTTATGAAGATTTCGGATGAAGAGACAGAACTTCTGACAGATCATAAGGATGTCCGGGAAGCAGCAGAAGCACTGTACAGCCAGGGCGTGAAAGTTGTGGCAGTTACACTTGGCGGCGAAGGAGCCTATCTTTACGGCAAGGATGGCGGCTGTATGGTACCGGGATTTGCAGTGAAACAGATCGCAGACACGAACGGAGCCGGAGATTCTTTCTGGGGCGGTTTCCTGTACAAAGTCAGCACAGCAGAGAAACATCTGGACGAGCTGACCCAGGAGGATCTGAAGGAATTTGCCCGTTTCGGCAATGCAGTGGCCAGTCTCTGCGTGGAGAAAAAAGGTGCGATCCCGGCAATGCCGGAGCTTGCACAGGTGGAACGCAGAATTGCAAAGTGATCGTATTCATAAAACTGTAGCAGAGTTGAATCTAAATTGCGAAGCGATTGTGTTTATGAGTATGTCAGATTTATGAAAGGATGGGGTTTTGAAATGAATTTAAAAGATCAGATGAACGGAGTTCAGCACGTAGGTGTGCCAACCAATGATATTGAGACAACCATTAAATTTTATGAGGCACTGGGATTTAAGATCGCTTTCCAGACGGTGAACGAGGCTGCCAATGAGAAGGTTGCTTTCCTGAAGCTTGGAAATCTTGTGATCGAGACTTACGAGAACAAAGCAGCAAAAATGGAATCCGGCGCCATTGACCATGTTGCCATTGATGTGAAGGATGTGGAGAAAGTCCACGAGCTGGTGACAGCAGCAGGACTGAATACCACCAATGACGAGGTGCATTTTCTGCCGTTCTGGGAGAATGGTGTGAAGTTCTTTACTATTGAGGGACCGAATAAGGAGAAGGTGGAGTTCAGCCAGTATTTATAAAATGTGTAAGTCAGTTAAGTCTCCTGCAAGAATGTGGGTACCTGTCTTAATGGGAATTTACAATACAGTAAAAATACGCTAGAATAGAATACTGTTAATATTCATCTAAATAAAAAAGATCTATAAGAACAGGAGTATATACATGCTGGGACTTAAACCAATAAAGACTTTACCCATAAGAGAAAAGATTGCGGCGAATCTCAGAGAGGCAATTCTTTCAAAAAAAATTCCGGCGGGGGAAATTCTGACACTGGAAAGTACTGCGCAGGAACTTGGAGTGTCCATTACACCTACAAGAGAAGCCTTTCAGATTCTGGCAAGAGATGGACTTCTGGAACTGGAGCGAAATAAACGTGCAGTAGTTCTTGGAGTGAATGAAAAAACGATCCGCGAACATTTTCAGGTGCGGGCGGCACTGGAAAGTGAAGCCTGTGTTTTGTGTTGTGAAAATAAGATCGATCTTCAGAGGATTGATCAGATCCTCAAGGTTTCCAGAGAAGAGATAGAAAAAGGTGATTTTGAAAGTTATTCAAGTCTCAATCAGACTTTGCACATGGAATTATGGACAGCAGCAGGAAATGATAAACTTAAAAATATGCTGTCAGAACTGTGGAACGGACTGTCCAGAGGCGTACTGGTAAATGAAGAAGAGTACGTAAGAAAATCTCTGAAAGAGCATGAGGAAATTGTAGAAAGTATTCGAAAAGGTGATGCTATGGAATGTTATCTGCGTATGCAGAAACATATAAAAAGCAGTTGTGAGAACTTTGTGCAACGGTATAATTAGGCTGTAGAAATCACCATTTTTCTGTAAAAAGTATACAAAAACAGAACAGATAATTTTTACAAAACGCCGAAATTGTTAATTGTTATTGACAGTTACGGCGTTTTTCACTATTCTTTATGTATACAATATAAAAAATAAAAAATAAAAAGTAAAAAAGTAAAGAAAGGCGCAATGAAATGAACGACAAGAACATAATTGTGAACAAGCCGGAACCGAAACCGGGTATACTTGAGCGTAGTGATCTTTTTGCGATCGCAGTAGGAATGGTAATCGGCTCCGGAATGGTAACTCTGATCGGACCGGCAATGGCTTATACCGGTTATTCTGTATGGCTTGCTTATCTGACAGCGATTGTCATGGGATTCTTTATGGTTTTTCCGTATATTATTCTTGGTGGGACCATGCGCGTGGCAGGAGGCCCGTATTCCATCGTAACGAACCTTTCCGGAGTCAGCACCGGAGGTCTGGTAGCTTATACGAAACTGGTAACGCCGATCCTCAACAGTTCTTTTGCGTTGGCACTGGGATTGTATTTGAATAATCTCCTCCCGGGAATTACAGTGAAAGCACTGGCAATCGCAGGTGTTGTTATCCTGTTTGTTCTGAATCTTCTGGGAATGGATATTTTTGCAAAGGTAAGCAAGATATTATCAACGGTTCTTCTGATCACAATGGTTCTGTATGTTGTTTTCGGACTTACACAGATCAGACAGCCGATCTTTAATTTTTCAGGAGATAAGATGTTTACCGGCGGCTTTAAAGGCTTTATGCTGGCGGCACTTCTTCTTATCAATTCCGCAAATGGTTACTACAATGTTCTGTGGTATGGTAAAGACGCGAAAAGAGCAACGAAAGATGTTCCGTTTGCGGCAATGTCCTGCGTGCCATGTCTGCTTTTTATTTATGTGGGCCTTGCGATGGTTACAGGTGGGGTGCTTCCTCACGATGAGGTTGCAGGTGTGGAAACAATCCTTCCGGCAGCACAGGAGATCCTTCCTGGTATTGTGTATAAACTTTTTATGATCGGCGGACCGATCATGGCAATCATCACTACTTTGAATGGTGTATTTAATGATGTACGATATCCGATCGCTCAGGCTGCCAAGGATGGATGGCTGCCGAAAGGAATTCTGAAGGAAAACCGTTTCGGAGCACCGTACCTGATCTATACCTACACACTGATCGTAGTGTTGCTTCCGATCATTTTTGATATGAGTATCGTGACGATCACAAATATTTTCCAGGTGATCACATTTTTTATGAATGTTACAGTTGTGTATGCAATTTCACGTCTTCCGAAGAAATATCCGGATACCTGGAAGAAGAACAAATTTCACCTTTCCAGTGCAGGACTTTACGTATTCTGTACCATCAGTATCATCATTTACACGATTATTTTTATAAAAGGAATTTTCAGTATTAAACTTGTATATGCAGTATCTGCTGTTATAGTTATGGTTGCATTGATCCTGATTGGTGTATATCTCACCAGAAAAGGTGGAATCCGTATCGAGACATCCATATGGCAGCCTGCAGAGGAGGAAAAAAATGAATGAATTAAATCCGTTCAAGCTGGCAAAAATGCTTGAGGAACTTGAGAACACCGTAGAATTACACAGTATTTCTGTACGGTATAAAGGAGAAAAGGTTGTTGAAGGAGCCTGGGCACCTTTCTCAATGGAAGAGCCGCAGATGCTGCATTCTTTATCAAAGATCGGAACAAGTATCTGTGTTGGATTTGCGGTGGATGAGGGAAAACTTCATCTGGAGGATAAATTTCTGGATTATGTGAGAGAAGATCTTCCGGATGAATATGATGAAGCCCTGGAAAATATTACCGTATATGATCTTCTTACCATGCAGGCCGGTTCCCCGGAATGCTGTAATAATGTATGGTTTTCCAGACTGGAAAAAGACTGGGAGAAGAACTGGCTTGGACAGCCTAAGCTGAAAGAAGATATCGGAAAAGTTTTTCATTATGATTCCGGATGCAGCTATACACTTTCCAGGATCGTGACCAAAGTTATGGGTGAAAACTGTCTGTCCATTATGCAGAAACGTGTTTTTGACAAACTTGGTTTTGGAAAGATCAACTGGCTTACAAGTCCTGAGGGACATAATACTGGCGGCTGGGGCATGTATCTGACCGCAGATCAGATTTCCACACTGGCACAGCTCCTTCTCCAGAAAGGAAACTGGAAGGGTGAGCAGCTGGTGCCACAGTGGTGGATCGAAGAGATGGGACAGTCAAGAGTCGTAATTCCCGGAGATGAGAAAAAAGCACTGACTCATTATGCATATCACATCAAAGCAGGAAAAGAGATCTTTGCGGCAGAAGGAGCATTTGGACAGTATTTGGTGTGCTTCCGGGAACTTCCGGTTGCCATTGGCATTACCGCAGGTGCGAGAGAATATCTTGCGGCAGATATCTGCCTTAAATATATGAAGGAAGCAGTTTCCATACCTTGCCCGGAAGAAAAACGGGAAGAAGGAGAGAAATATCTGGAAGCAAAAATAAAAAGCCTTTCTCTGCCACAGCCGGAAGGCAGACTGAAAACTGCGGAAAAAGAACTCAGTGGATTATTTAACCGGGAGATTATTTTTACAGAAAATCCGAGAAACATTGAAAGTGCAAAGATCATTCCGGAAGGATGTAAACTGCGTCTGGAAATGATAGTCCAGGGTGAGAAAAAGATTGCTTATGCAGGATTTAAGAGCTGGAAACAGAACGATCTTTATCCGGATGATTTTACAAAGAGATATCACAGCATTGCTTATGGAATGGATCAGGAAACGTTATATCTGTCTGTGGGACTGCTCAACACTTCCTACAGGGAAGAGTATTCCTTCTGGGTCAATTCTAAAGATACCGTGATCGCGACCTGGAGACCTAACGTTACCTATCTTCCGGAACAGCCGGATATGGTATGGAAGTTTACAGGAAACTTTAAATCCTGAAGAGAAAAAACTCAAAGTATAGACCGATAAAAATATAGCAATTCCTCCAACCTTATGATAAAAGAAACGAACAACCCGCAGGATACTGACTTGCCATCAGTGGTCCGATGGGTTGTTTTTTGTTTGGAATAAGTCTACAATAGGAAACAGAAATTTTTATTATTGTGACATAGGGAAGAAAGTGTACGATGAAAATACATTACAGAATTAAAAATAATGCAATAGAGATCGTTCGGTGTTATGGTACCGATGACCGGATCGTGCTGCCGGAAGAGATCAATGGTCTTCCGGTAGTCAGTGCGGCGCCGTATGCGTTTTCTGCACATAAGGATGGAGAAGAAGATGCAGAAACCTGGGAGAGCGAAGATGTAATTTCGTTCGGAGAAGAGAGACTTCTTGCCGGGGAGGAAGTGCAGGAGATCGTTTTTCCCGATACACTGAAGGAAATCGGAAGATATATTTTTTATGGATGCAAAAAACTGGAACGGCTGGAATTTTCGGATACGCTGATGCAGGTGGGAACCGGGGCGTTTACGGGCTGCAGCGGGCTGAAGGAGCTTGTGATCCATCAGAAAAAAGGGCTCAAGTCCTGTGCAAAGGAGATCCTCGGTGAGCTGTGGCAGAAGATCGATGTGGATTTTCTGTATGAAAATGGTGAGGCAGGTGGAAAACGTGCGCATATGGTTTTTCCGGAGCATTATGATGAGGCGGTGGAGAATACGCCTGCGAGAATTCTGTTTACGGAGTATCATGGCTCAGGGACCAATTACCGGCAATGCTTCTACAGCAAAGAACTGGATTTCGCAGAGTATGACAGCCTGTTTGATATGGCAGTGGTAATGGATAAGTTGGAGGTTCTGGTTGATATGAGCTTCGGACGACTTTGTCATCCGTGGCAACTGAGTAAAAAGGCGAAGAAGCAGTATGAGGATTATATCCGGGGAAATCTTAAGGATATCGGGGAATTTCTGGTGGAAAGCGGAAGCTTAAATGGTCTGGAGCTGCTTTCTCGGGAAAAACTCTGGAACAGAGAGGGCCTGGAACATAGTATTGATGTGGCGTCCGGGAAGAAGGATATGGAGATTTCCGCATTTCTGATGAATGAACGCAGCCGGATGCAGAAGGAAGAGCAGAAGGTGGCCGGGGAGACAGAAAATGAGAGGTGCCCTGTTAAAAGGAGAAAGAAGTTTCAGTTATGAGTGATATAGAAACAACTGAAAACAATAAAAATAACTTCCTGCCCGGTCAGGGATCCAATTCCCAGGAGGCAGCCCAGCGTCTCCAGGACATCGGCAGCAGCATCCTCCGGGCGGCAAGAGACGAGCTGTATCTTGGCATGCGTTTTCTGGATGTGGCGCTGAGCAGCTTTATTTATCAGATGGATGGTTCGGTCAGTCCGTTTGGAACAGACGGGGCTGTGATGTACTTCCATCCGGCACAGCTTGGCGGGCTTTATAAAGAAAACAGGATTCTTGTGAATCGAGGATATCTCCATATGGTATTTCACTGCATTTTCCGGCACTTTGGGAAGCCGGGAATAGAGACGCGTTTGTGGAATTTAAGCTGCGATATTGCAGTGGAGCATATGATCGACGGGATCTATCACCGCTCAGTCCGATATTCCAGAAGTCTTCTCCGGAGGGAAACCTACCGTCTTCTGGAAAAGGAAAAGAAGACGCTGAATGCAGAGAGAATCTACAAGATTCTGAAAGAAGAATTTCTGAAGGAAAAAGAACTGGCACAGCTTGAAAAAGAGTTCTACGTGGACGACCATAAATACTGGGCAAACCAGCAGCCCGACCGGAAACCCAATCCCCTGATGAGTAAAAAATGGGGAGATATCAGCGATGGGATCGAAACAGACCTAGGGACTTTTTCCAGAGAGTCAGGAGAGCAGGACGGAGATTTTCTGGACCAGCTGAAAATAGAGAACCGGGAACGATATGATTATCGGGAATTTCTGCGGAAGTTTGCAGTATTTCGGGAAGAACTGACTGTGGATCCGGACAGCTTTGATTATAATTTTTATACCTACGGGCTTTCCCTTTACGGGAATATGCCGCTGATCGAACCCCTGGAAACCAGAGAAGTGAAAAAAGTTTCGGAATTTGTCATTGTGATCGATACCTCCATGTCCTGTTCAGGAGAACTGGTACAGAGATTTCTGGAGGAAACCTATGGGATCTTAAGCGACAGCGGGAATTTTTTCCAGAAGGTAAATATACACATTATCCAGTGTGATGAGAAGGTGCATTCGGATGTAAAGATCACCGGTGCAGAGGAATTGCAGGAGTATATGAACAGCCTGGAACTTTACGGTGATGGAGGTACAGATTTCCGTCCGGCTTTTGCTTATGTGGAAGAGCTGATGGAAAAACGTGAGTTTGAAAATCTTAAGGGCCTGGTGTATTTTACAGACGGATACGGGCTTTTTCCGGCAAAGATGCCGCCATACCGGACAGCATTTGTATTTATGGAGCAGGAGCCTGAGGATGTGGATATCCCGGCCTGGGCCATGAAGCTGGTGATCACGGAGGAAGAATTGTAAAGAATTATATCCATATCTTATGTCATGAATCTGATATTTTAATCTTTTATTTTGTATATTGCTATCTGCATATCAGTTATAGTGTAGAAAATAGGTAACAACAGACAATGTTACGGAAAATATACAGAACAGGAGATTGTATGGCATGAGATATGGGTATTTTGATGAAGAAAAAAAGGAATATGTGATTACCAGGCCGGACACACCTGCTCCGTGGGTGAATTATTTGGGATCGCCGGAATACGGAGCAATCGTTTCCAATAATGCAGGGGGATACAGCTTTGCAAAATCCGGGGCGAACGGCAGAATCCTGAGATATATTTTTAATCAGTTTGATCAGCCGGGAAGATATATTTATCTCAGGGATAATGACACAAAAGATTATTGGTCAGCATCCTGGCAGCCGGTTGGCAAAGATCTCAGTGAGTATAAAAGTGAATGTCATCATGGCACAGCCTATACTAAAATGATGGCAGATTACAGCGAGATACATTCAGAGGTGAGATACTATGTACCGCTTGGGCAGTCCTACGAGGTATGGAATCTGAAAGTTACCAACTGCTCAGACAGAAAACGTGAGATCAGTGTGACTGGATATGCAGAGTTTACAAATAACAGCAATTATGAACAGGATCAGGTGAATCTGCAGTATTCCCAGTATATTACAAGAACAGTATTCTGTGGAGATCGTGTACGTCAGATGATCCATGCGAATCTGGACGGCCTTAAGGATGGGGAAGAGGTTGATAACAAGAACGTGTTCAACCGATTCTTCGGCCTGGCTGGAGAGAAGGTTTCTTCCTGGTGTGGTGACAGGGAAAAATTCCTTGGAAGATATCACGGATACAACAATCCAGCAGGGGTTGAAGCCGGAGTATTATGTAATGAGGGAAATTATAATGAAAACAGCTGTGGAGCTCTTTCAACTGTAATTACTCTGGAACCGGGAGAAAGTCGGGAAATGGCTTTTCTGGCAGGAATGAAGGAGGATAATGAAGCAGCGGAGATTATAGCACATTATGCAGACTGTGAAAAAACATGCGCGGTGGAGCTTGAAGAACTGATCAGTTACTGGCACGGACAGCTTGCACATTTTCAGATCAGAACACCAAGTCCGGAATTCGATACCATGATCAATACATGGAACGCATATAACTGTTTTATGACATTTATCTGGTCACGTGCAGCATCTTTTACTTATTGCGGACTTCGTAACGGATATGGATACCGTGATACTGTACAGGATATCCAGGGTGTGATCCATCTTGCACCCGAAATGGCACTGGATAAGATCCGTTTCATGTTGTCAGCACAGGTAGATAACGGCGGCGGTCTTCCACTTGTGAAATTCACACATAATCCGGGACATGAGGATACACCGGATGATGCGTCCTATGTACAGGAAACCGGTCATCCGGCATACCGCGCAGATGATGCACTCTGGCTGTTCCCTACTGTATACAAATATATTTCAGAGACAGGAAATTTTGCATTCATCGATGAAGTGATCCCGTTTGCAAACAAGGATGAAGGAACTGTATACGAGCATCTGAAAAGAGCTATTGACTTCTCCATGAACCATCTTGGCAGACATGGAATGCCGGCCGGACTTTATGCAGACTGGAATGATTGTCTGAGACTTGGAAAGGATGGGGAATCTACTTTCGTTGCATTACAGTTCTATTATGCAATGACTATCCTGAAAGAGTTTGCAAAGTACAAAAAAGATGAAAAATATATAAAATACCTGGAAGAAAAACAAGAGCAGCTTGGAAAATTGATCCAGGAACTCTGTTGGAATGAAGATCGTTTTATCCGTGGGTTTACGGAGCGGGGAGAGGTTATCGGAAAGAGAACTGACCCGGAGGCAAATATGTGGCTGAATCCACAGAGCTGGGCTGTGATCAGCGGCCTTGCAACAGAGCGGCAGGCAGATTTGGCCCTTCAAATGGTTTATGAAAGATTGAATACAGAATACGGTGCAATCCTTATGGATCCTCCATATCATGCAAATGCTTTCGACGGAGCACTTGCGGTTATCTACAATGCAGGAACAAAGGAAAATGCGGGAATCTTTTCACAGTCACAGGGATGGCTCATTCTGGCAGAAGCACTTTGCGGACATGGTGAGCGTGCATTTAATTATTTCCTGGAGAATGCTCCGGCAGCGCAGAATGACAGGGCTGAGATCAGACAGCTGGAGCCATACTGCTATGGACAGTTTACAGAAGGAAAAGCAAGCCCGAATTTCGGACGATCTCATGTGCACTGGCTGACAGGAACAGCATCTACTGTGATGGTAGGATGTGTAGAAGGAATTCTTGGCATGCGTCCGGATTTCTATGGCTTACGTATAGCACCATCGATTCCAAAAGAATGGGAGAAGTTTGAGATAAGCAAGGATTTCCGTGGATGTCATCTCCATATCACTGTGAAGAATCCGGGACATGTGGAAGCTGGATGTAAAAAACTCTATGTAAATGGAGAAGAACTTCCGGGTAATTATATTCCGCAGGAGAAACTTACCGGTGAGACAGAAATTGAATTCTATATGTCATGACATAATGGATATAAATTGCGAGGAGATCACATTTATGAATACAAAGTAAAATGGAATATAAATACCGTTTTATTTTGGCAGGAAGGAGATCACAGAATGAAATATATAAAATTTCAGGATAAAAATGGAAGCTTTTCCATAGAAAATCCGGAGAATTACAGCGGTTTATATATACCTCTGGCCGGAGAAAACGGATTGAAATCCGCGATCACCCCTTCTCTGGGAGGAGACAGCAAACTGGATCAGAATCATTTTCTGCTGGAACCGGTAAGCATTGAGAATCTTCATAATAATCGAAACACCAGAAATTTCTGGTGCAAGATAAAAGGAAAAGGTTACTGGTCAGCATGCGGAGTTTCGGCAGAACAGGAATTTCAGAAATATACTGATAAACAGGATAAAAGCAGCCTGGAAGCCGGATTTATGTGGCAGAAGCTGCACAGAACTTCTGAGAAATACGGACTTCAGTCAGAGATTTTGTCTTTTGTGACAGTGAAAGGTGATGCGGAGGTCCATCTTGTAAAGATTACCAATATTGAAGAGGAAGAACAGGAGATCACACCGGTTGCTGTAATACCTGTATATGGAAGAAGTGCAGACAATCTCAGAGATCACAGGCATGTGACTTCCCTTTTGCACAGGATAAGAACAACGGAGTACGGTGTTGAAGTAAAACCGGTGCTTTCTTTTGATGAAAGAGGTCATCAGAAGAATAATACTACATATTTTGTATATGGATCTGAAGGCGAAGGAACGGAACCGGAAAGCTTTTATCCTGATGTGGAAATGTTTATCGGAGAAGGCGGTTCTTTCCTGATTCCGGAGGTGGTCAGAGAAGAGAAAAAAGGTGTTCCGGCAGGAACAGAAATTGAAGGAAAGGAAGCTGTCGGTGGTATTCGTTTTGCATCCAGGGTTCTGAGACCACATGAAACAGCTGTATATGTTGTGACAGCGGGAATATCTGAAAAAAATCAGCTGCCGGAGGAGACTGCACGGTTTTACAGAACTGAAAAACAGGTTGCAAGAGAATTTGAACATGTAAAAAAACACTGGACAGAAAAAGTGAATGTTTCTTTTGAGACAGGTGATGAGGACAGAGATAATTATCTGAAATGGATCTGTTTCCAGCCGATATTAAGAAGAATTTACGGTTGTTCATTCCTCCCGTATCATGATTATGGAAAAGGTGGAAGAGGCTGGCGTGATCTTTGGCAAGACTGTCTGGCACTTCTGATCATGGATCCTTCTGTTGTACGTCAGATGATCGTCGATAATTACGGTGGAGTACGCATCGATGGAACCAATGCCACGATCATCGGAAACAGACAGGGTGAATTTATCGCAGACCGTAACAACATTGCCCGCGTGTGGATGGATCATGCTTTCTGGCCATTTGTGACAACGCAGCTTTATATGGATCAGACCGGGGATATGAATGTCCTTTTTGAGAAGATTCCATATTTCAAGGATCTTCAGACAAAAAGAGGAACTGCGCATGATGAAAAATGGAGCAGTGCCTATGGAGAAAATCAGAAAACAGAATCCGGTGAGATTTATTACGGAACGGTTCTGGAACACATTTTGCTGGAAAATCTCTGTGCTTTTTATGATGTAGGAGAGCACAACGAGATGAAACTTCACGGGGCAGACTGGAACGATGCCATGGATATGGCATGGGAAAATGGTGAGAGTGTGGCATTTACCTGTGCATATGCTGGAAATATGAAGAACATCGCAGAATATCTGAGAAAACTTCAGGAAAAGGAAATGTTTGACAGGATTGAAGTTGCGGAAGAAATGGAAATCTTGTTTACCGGAGACCGTGAGCTTTATGAAAGCCCGGAGAAAAAGCAGCAGCTTCTGAGACAGTACACAGAAAAATGTGCACATGATATCAGCGGAAATACTATTGTGATCCGTCTGGACCAGCTTAGCCGGAATCTGGATGAAAAGGCAGACTGGATGATGGAAAACATCCGCAGAAGAGAATGGGTAAAAGACGGAGAAAACGGCTGGTTCAACGGATATTATGATGATCATAAACGTCCTGTGGAAAGGGCAGAAAACAGCCAGGTACGTATGATGCTTACCAGTCAGGTATTTGCGATCATGAGTAAAACCGCACAGAAAGATCAGATTGAGTCTATCTGTAAAAGTGCGGATAAATATCTTTTTGACCGTCAGGCAGGAGGATATCGCCTGAATACCAATTTCCATGAAGAAAAATTTGATCTGGGAAGAATGTTCGGGTTTGCTTATGGAGAAAAGGAAAACGGAGCGGTATTTTCTCATATGGCTGTTATGTATGGCAATGCACTGTATAAAAACGGCTATGCAAAAGAAGGACATAAGGTTCTGGAAACGCTTCTGGACGCTGCCATGGATTTTGAGAACAGCAGGATGTATCCTGGAATTCCGGAATATTTTGATAATCAGGGAAGAGGATTGTATGCATATCTTACCGGTGCTGCAAGCTGGTATATGCTGACTATGATCACAGAGGTATTTGGCGTCAGAGGAGATCTTGGAGATCTGGTGATCGCGCCGGCACTGATGCCGAAGCAGTATAATGAGAATGGACAGGCATCTCTTACTATGGAATTTGCCGGAAGAAAGCTGGAGATCTGTATCTGCAATCCGGAGAAAAAACTTCCTTCAGAATATAAAATAAAAACAGTATGGTGCGATGAAAAGGAAATGAAAAACAAACAGAGTACCTGTGTACGTATAGAGCGGGAACTGCTCGAAAAGCTTTCTGTAAAAGAAACACACAGGATCAAAGTGGAACTGATGTAACAGAAATCGGTTATACATAATTGTTAAATTACAGAAACAGAAGTATCAATAGGAAAACGGCATCCCACAGTTGTAAAAAGCTGCGGGATGTCGTTTTTGATGCTGATAAAAAATATCAGCCATAATAATATAATAATAAGGATGTTTACCACATGGATTTGTAATATTTGTCACGGTACTTCTTTGGGGTAAGGCCGGTGAAGTTTTCAAAGATCTGGATAAAATGACTCTGTGAAGAGAAATTCAGATAATTGGCGATATCAACTACTGCTTTATCAGAGTATCGGAGCAGGTGAGTGGCTTTTTCGATTTTTTTCTCGCGGATGTAATCACTTATGGATACTCCAAGATTCTGTTTGAATACTCTGGACAGATAACTGGGAGAGAGTCCGGTATGTTCTGACAGATCCTGAATGGTGATACGCTCCTTAATGTGACCGTAAATATAGTCCACGCATTGCATGACCGGTCTGGAAAGAATAGAGCTTTTTTTCTGGAGGATCATTTTTCCGGTAAAATCTCTGGCCATAATATGATGCAGATCTGCAATCTGGCGTACAGTGGTGCAGGAATCCATTTTCAGAATGTAAAAATCGCTGAGACGATATGCCTGTTCAGACTCCAGTCCACCGTCAATACAGTAACGGGTGAGCATGGCAGTAGTGACAACGAAATGATACTTCAGGTTGGTCAGAGGATTTTTGGAGAGGATACCGGTTCCCTTCAGATGAAGAAAAGAGTCTTCCTCGCAGTTTTTGTTTACAGCTTCCATATCACCGGCTCTTACGGCATTGTAAAAAGAATATTCCACAGAGGGAGAGCGATGAAGAGCTTCCAGTTCTGTATCTTCCAGTTCATTAGTAATCCAGTCTTGGGAAATGGACATATTGATATCCTCCTTATATGTTGGTGTTTAAGGAATGTATTGGTTTCTTATATTATGACATGAATCTGACATTTTGTTAAGATTAATAATATAATCGCAGATAAAAAAATGGTATATTTTTATCATCAAAGGTAAAGCATCGGGGATGCTACAGAAAAAGGAGGATTTATACTATGAAAAAAAGAGCGGTATCTATGATCCTTGCAGCAGCAATGGTTTGTGGAATGATGGCAGCAAATGTAAGCTGTGTATCTGCAAAAGGATCGGATGAGGGAAAAGTGATCAATATTTATTCCTGGAATGATGAGTTCCGTCAGAGACTGGAAGCTGTTTATCCGGAAGTAGAGTCCACTTCCAAAGATGGTACAGTTACAAAACTGAAAGATGGTACAGAGATCCACTGGATCGTAAATCCGAACCAGGATGGCGTATATCAGCAGAAACTGGATGAGGCACTTCTCAACCAGGCTGATGCAAGTGCAGATGATAAGGTAGACATATTCCTTTCTGAGACAGATTATGTATTCAAATATACAGACAAAGATGCAGATGTTGCAATGCCTCTTACTGATCTTGGCATTGATCCGGACAAGGATCTTGCAGATCAGTATGATTTCACGAAAACAACAGCTTCTGATGCGGATGGAGTACAGAGAGGCGCCACATGGCAGTGCTGCCCGGGTGTCCTTGTATATCGTCGTGACATTGCGAAAGATGTTTTCGGTACTGATGACCCGAAAGAAGTTGGCGAGAAGATGAAAGACTGGGATACAGCCAAAGAATCAGCAGCTCAGCTGAAAGAAAAAGGATATTATACATTTGCTTCTTATGCAGACACTTTTCGTTTATATGGAAACAGCATTGAGAATCCGTGGGTAGAGTCCGGTGATTCTGTGATCAAAGTAGATTCAAAGATCATGGACTGGGTAAAAGATTCCAAAGAGTGGCTGGATGCAGGTTATCTTAACAAAACTGTAAAAGGTCAGTGGAACGATGACTGGAACAAGGCAATGAGTTCTGAGTCCAAGGTATTCGCATTCCTCTTCCCGGCATGGGGTATCGACTTTACTCTGAAACCAAACTGGGATGGAGCAGAAGGTGACTGGGCTGTTACAAATCCTCCGCAGGAATACAACTGGGGTGGCTCTTACATTCAGGCTGCAACAGGAACAGATAATCCGGAACATGTCAAAGATATTATCCTGGCAATGACGGGAAATCAGGATAATCTTCTTAAGATTTCCAAAGAATACTCTGATTTTACAAATACAAAATCCGGTATGAAAGATGCAGCTACAAATGCAGATTTCGCATCTGATTTCCTTGGTGGACAGAACCCGTTTGAGTATTTTGCACCGGTTGCAGAGAATATCAAGATTGCACCGCTTTCCGCATATGACCAGGGTTGTGTAGAGCTGATCCAGAACGCTTTCAGTGATTACTTCCAGGGTAAAGTAGACTTTGACAAAGCAAAAGCCAACTTTGAGACAGCTATTCAGGAGCGTTATCCGGAGATCACAGAGATCCAGTGGCCGGAATAAATACCACATGAGGATAATTGTTGATGCTGCAGGATCTTTGGATCCTGCAGCTTGCTGGAAAGGAAGAGCATTATGAAGAAAAAGAGCGTTAATTACGGAAAATGGGGATACATATTTATTCTTCCGTTTTTTGTGATCTATTTTATCTTTTCGCTGATTCCGCTGTTTGATACAGTGAGATACAGCTTTTTTGAATATTTCCGTTCTGGAATCAAGCAGATTGGTCCTAATTTTATAGGACTTGCCAATTATGTCAGTCTTCTGCATTCTGACATGCTGAAATACGGACTGAATACACTGATCCTTTGGGTGATCGGATTTGTTCCGCAGATCGTTATTGCACTGGTGCTTGCATGCTGGTTTACCGATGCCAGGCTGAAGCTTCATGGCAAGCAGTTTTTTAAGGTTGTAATTTATCTGCCGAACCTGATCATGGCATCAGCATTTGCACTTCTGTTTTTTACCATGTTTTCCACAAACGGACCTGTAAACTCCATTTTGTGTTCACTGGGCTGGATAAAGGAACCGATTGATTTTCTGGGCTCTGTTCTGGGAACAAGATCATTGGTAGGTTTCATGAATTTCCTGATGTGGTTCGGAAACACGACCATCATGCTGATGGCAGCAGTAATGGGAATCAGTATGGATATTTTTGAAGCATCGGATCTGGACGGATGCAACAGCATTCAGCGTTTCGTCTATATTACGCTTCCACTGATTCGTCCGATTCTTTCCTATACTCTGATCACTTCCATCATCGGTGGCCTTCAGATGTTTGATGTACCGCAGATCCTCACAAACGGACAGGGTAATCCGGACAGAACATCCATGACACTGATTATGTTCCTGAACAGCCATCTGAAGAGCAAGAATTATGGTATGGCCGGAGCATTGTCTGTATACCTGTTTATTATCAGTGCAATCCTCTGCTTCTTTGTATATCGTATGACTAACGACAATGATCCGGACGGATCTAAGAAAGCAGCGAAAAAGAGAGCAAGAGCAGAAAGGAGAAAAACAAAATGATGAAAGATAAGACAGCCAGCAGGATCAGAAGTATCGTGGCACATGTGGTACTTATTATTCTTTCCTTTATGTGTCTCTTTTTCTTTTATGTACTGATCGTGAATGCGTCTCATTCTCATGCAGAGCTTCAGAAGGGATTTTCTGCTCTTCCTGGAAAATATTTCTGGAAAAACCTGATGAATGTTGCAAATGACGGAAGCTTTCCGATGTTCAGGGGAATTCTTAACAGTATTATCGTGTCCGGATGCAGTGCAGTATTATGTACATATTTTTCCTCACTGACAGCATATGGTCTTTATGCCTATGATTTCAAGGCAAGGAATGTAGCGTTTACATTTATCATGGCGATCCTCGTCATGCCGACACAGGTAACTGCAATGGGCTTCCTTCGTCTGATCACAAAGATGGGATTATATGATTCCCTGCTTCCGTTGATCATTCCGTCTGTTGCGTCACCGGCCGTATTCTATTTTATGTACAGCTATCTGCAGTCCTCACTGCCGATGTCACTGGTAGAAGCAGCCAGAATTGACGGCTCCGGAGAATTCCGTACTTTCAACAGTATTGTCCTGCCAATCATGAAGCCGGCAATCGCTGTACAGGCGATTTTTACATTTGTAGGCTCCTGGAACAATTATTTCGTTCCTGCTCTGGTTATCCAGTCTAAAAGCAAGATGACTGTTCCAATCCTGATTGCAACACTTCGTGGAGCAGATTATATGAATTTTGATATGGGTAAGATTTACATGATGATCACAGTTGCCATTGTGCCGATCATTATCGTATATCTCCTTCTTTCCAAGTTTATCATCGCAGGAGTGACACTTGGAGGCGTAAAAGAATAACAAAAGGTAGCAGGTAAGATATGACAGTTAAGAAATGGAAACACAGCGGAACAAAGAAACACAGCATGTCAGACCGTGAAATACGAAACGGTCTTCTTTCGGAAAAAGCAGCAGAGGAGGGTATTGTACTGCTGAAAAATGATAAAAAAATACTCCCTCTGAATATTTCCACGAAAATAGGTTTATACGGCGCCGGTGCGGGAAAGACAGTGAAAGGCGGAACAGGTTCCGGTGATGTGAATAACAGAAGTAACATTTCTATTTATCAGGGACTGAAAGAAAACGGTATTCAGATCGTAAGCGAGAAATGGCTGGCCAATTATGAGTCAATATACGCAGAAGCACGCCGGGCATGGAAAGAAAAAATACTGGAAGAAGCAAAGTTTGTGGAAAATCCTTTTGATGCCTATGCGGAAAATCCCTTTGCAATGCCGGAAGGCCGTGCAGTCACAGCAGAAGATACTGTCGATGCCCAGACAGCAATCTATGTGGTAAGCAGGATTTCCGGTGAGGGAAAGGATAGGCGCAGGGTCGAGGGAGATTATTATCTGAGCAGACGGGAGCGGGAGGATATCCGGTTCCTTGATGCACAGAAGATTCCTACAGTACTTATCCTGAATTCCGGCGGTCCGGTAGAACTGACAGATATTCTGGAAGAAACAGAAAATATCTGTGCTGTCCTGAATATTTCCCAGCTTGGACAAAGAGGCGGACTTGCCCTCGCCAATGTCCTTCTGGGAAAGGTAACTCCAGGCGGCAAGCTGACTGCAACATGGGCCAGAAGGTATGAGGATTATCCGTGTGCAGAGGAATACAGCTATCTTAATGGCAAGCTTGAAAGAGAAGAGTACAAGGAAGGAATTTATACAGGATATCGTTATTTTGATACTTTTGGTGTAAAACCGCTGTTTCCGTTTGGATATGGACTTTCTTACACAGAAATGCAGATACGCTTCCATGGGATGAAAACATCAGGGGATGGCGTTGAAGTTGAAGCAGAGGTAACGAATACAGGAGAAACTTTTTCGGGAAAAGAGGTCGTGCAGGTCTATGTGTCTCTTCCACAGGATGAATCAGGGAAGGAATACCGTCGGCTGGCTGGCTTTGCAAAAACAAAACTTCTGAAGCCGGGGGAAAAAGAACTGCTGAAAATCAGGATCGACAGAAAGACACTGGCATATTTTTCCGAAGAGCAGCATGCCTGGATTGCTGAAAAAGGTTATTATGCTGTCTGGGTCGGAAACAGCATTGCATCGCTTACGCTGGCTGCAATGCTTGAAGTGCCGGAGAGTGTGATCCTGGATAAAACGAATATCCTTGAGAATCAGACTGATATTACTGAAGAAGTTTATGACCGCCAGAATCTTTCTGCCAGAACTCTGAAATGGAAAGAGAAGGCAGAGAATGAGAAGATTGGAAGATATATCTATTATCCTGAACCAGAGAAGAGAACAGAATGCACCTGCCAACCGGAAAATAAGATTCCTGCAAAGGATCTGCTCCCGCTGTTTTATGGGAATATTGCTGGAATCTCCAGTAATCTGGGGGCGGCAGGAATCCGTGTTCCTGGTTCTGCCGGTGAGACTACGGCTGCTCTTTATGAGCAATATGGCGTTTTCCCACTGATCATGGCCGATGGGCCGGCAGGACTGAGACTTCAGCAGAATTATGAAGTAGACAGAGAAACAGACACAGTATATGGAATCGGTGTCCTTGGATCTCTGGAAAACGGATACCTGAGAACAGATGAGATTCACGAAAACGCAGACAGATATTATCAGTTCTGTACGGCATTTCCGGTTGGAACTGCACTGGCTCAGACCTGGGATACTGCCCTTGTGGAAAAAGTTGGAATAGCGGTGGCAGAAGAAATGGAAGAATTCCACATAGATCTCTGGCTAGCACCTGGTCTTAATATTCAGAGAAACCCTCTGTGCGGCAGAAATTTTGAGTATTATTCCGAAGATCCGCTGCTTTCCGGAACCATGGCAGCAGCCATGACAAAAGGAGTGCAGAGCAGACCTGGCTGCGGTGTTACCGTTAAGCATTTTGCCTGCAACAATCAGGAAGATAATCGTATGGGCGTAGATGCACAGGTATCAGAACGTGCCCTGAGGGAAATTTACCTGCGTGGTTTTGAGATTGCAGTTAAAGAAAGCAGACCAGTGGCAATCATGTCTTCCTATAATTTACTGAATGGTGTCCATGCTGCAAACAGTGTTGATCTCTGTACAGCCATTGCCCGAAAAGAATGGGGATTTGACGGTGTGATCATGTCAGACTGGAATACAACGGTTCCGGAAGATGGAAGTATTCCGTGGAAATGCGTGACAGCAGGAAATGATATTATCATGCCTGGTAATGCAGCCGATGCAGAAAATATCCGAAAAGCTTTTGAAGACGGAAAGCTTTCGGAAGAAGTTGTCAGAATGTCTGCGGGACGTATTCTGAACCTGATACACACACTGACAGCAGAATAAAAAAAATTATATAGTAGTGAAAAACTTGCCTGAATTCAATTTTCGATTTATCATTGGATTCAGGCATATTTTTTGTAGATGTCGCGCAAGGCAACCCGTTTTAGGCGGAGAATCCTGCAGGCAGTTTTTTATATGCCGTGAAAAGGAGAATACCATGAACATAAAACGAGCAAAGCAGGAGATCAGAGATTCCATAGAAGCATATCTTTCAAAGGACGAATTCGGTGAGTACCGGATCCCGGCGATCCGACAGAGACCGATCCTTCTTATGGGCCCTCCGGGAATCGGAAAGACACAGATTATGGAACAGATAGCAAGGGAATGCGGGATTGCTCTTGTTTCCTATACCATTACCCACCACACCAGGCAGAGTGCTGTGGGACTTCCTTTTATTGTAAAAAAGAATTATGGTGAGGAAGAATTTTCTGTCACGGAATATACCATGAGTGAGATCATTTCGTCCGTTTACGACAAAATGGAAAAAACAGGTCTGAAAGAAGGCATCCTGTTCATTGATGAGATCAACTGCGTATCTGAAACACTAGCGCCGATGATGCTGCAGTTCCTTCAGGGAAAAACCTTCGGAAACCAGAAGGTGCCGGAAGGCTGGGTAATCGTCACAGCAGGCAACCCGCCAGAATATAACAAATCCGTCCGGGAATTTGATGTGGTTACTCTGGACCGCATCAAGAAGATCGATGTGGAGGCAGACTTTGATGTATGGAAGGAATACGCCTATCAGCAGGGAATTCATCCGGCGGTGATCTCCTATCTGGAGCTTCGCAGAAAAAATTTCTACAGGGTGGAGAATACCGTAGACGGAAAGATCTTTGCCACAGCCAGAGGCTGGGAGGATCTTTCACGTCTGATCCAGGTTTATGAGATCCTTGGAAAAACCGTAGACCGTGAGGTGGTCAGCCAGTACATCCAGCACAGGATGATCGCGAAGGATTTTGCAGGCTATCTGGCTCTTTATTATAAGTACAGAACGGACTATAAAGTGGAGGACATCCTGAAAGGAAAGTGGGATCCCATTACTCTGGGTAAGATCCGCACAGCCTCTCTGGACGAGCATTTGAGCATTGTAAGTCTTCTCAACGGAAAGCTCAGCGAGCTTTTTACAGAATGCTATCTTACCGATGCCTACCTCACGAAACTGTATGATTATATGGTGTACTTCAGAGAAGATCAGGACAGCCTCACAGCAAAAAATCTCATGGAAAAAGCAGAGGCGGATCTTGAAAAGGACAAAAAGAGTGAGCTTCTTACAAAACAGCAGGAGCGTATACAGAAACGTGTTGTGTCATTTTTTGAAAATGCGTCCGGATCGAAATCAACCTCGGGATCAATTGGATCGAAATCAACCGGATCAGATAAAACCGGATCAGGTTCAGAGCTGGCAGGAGGCGGAAGTGCCGCAGTAGAATCGGAAGTTCCATCATCAAACCGGAACTATGAGTTTGTGAAAGCCCTCTTTGAATCCGAAACCGAAGCCTACGAAAATCGAACCGATGAAATATCTCTTACTCTTCAGAACGTCTTCGACTTCATGGAAGCTGCTTTTGGGGACAGCCAGGAAATGGTGGCATTTATCACAGAACTGAATGCCAACTATTATAGTCTCTGGTTCATTCGGGAGAACGGTTCTGACCAGTATTACAGGCATAATAAAGGTCTTCTTTTTGACGACCGCCAGAAAATGCTTCTGGGCCAGATGGAGGAAGTAGAAAACATTCTCAATAATGGAATAAAATAATATGTCTTACCAATTTATTATTTACTATTGATTAAATTGGGGAATTATCGTATAATATTTACTATAAAAGTCCGGAAAATAGAGAGGGCAAATAGTCAAAATGCACAGACTGACTGAATGGCTGCAGAGCGATCATCTGGTGCAGAACTGCATGATGACTGAGAATGGTAAATATCCACTTGTCTATATTCCGGGATTTTTATGTAAAGGAAGGCAACACAATAATAAAGGAAGGCGGCCGAAACGGACGACATGTTTACAAAGATTACAGAAGAACGAGCATTTGACGGAATATTAGCGCAGATCATAGAAAATATCCGGCGGGGAGAACTGAAGCCGGGGGACACTTTACCTGCGGAACGTGTTATGGCAGAATCACTGGGAGTTTCCAGACCTGCTGTCCGTGAAGTCCTGCGGGCACTGGAGCTGATGGGAATTGTCACAACGGTCCGCGGCGGAGCCAACTATATTACCGAGAATATGGATCAGTGGCTTTCTGCACCACTGGCCCTTCTTTTTCAGCTGAATAACAGCCATGTACAGCAGGTACAGGAACTTCGTTCTGCGCTGGAGCAGGAGGCTGCGCTTCTTGCAGCCGGGAATTGTACGGAGAAGGATGCATTAGATCTGCGTTCCATCCTGGCACAGCTGGAGAGCTCAGAGGACGAGAAAGCCCGTGCAGGTCTTGATAAGAAGCTTCATACGAAGATTGGCAGGATCGCAGGGAATCCTATGATCTACAATGTCCTGGATGCGGCAGCGCAGCTGACTGAGGAGATCATTTCCGGCACCCGAGCCTATATTATGCAGAAACATAATTCCGCTCTGGAGGTGGATGAGCAGCACAGAAGGCTGGTGGAAGCCATTATTTCCGGAGACCGGAACCAGGCGGAGAAGCTGATGCGAGAACATATGGAAACCATTGAGAAATATATACTGGAGATTGCGCAGCAGCAGGGGGAGAACAGCCTTGTATTTCATCGCTGATCCACCTGAAAAAATTAAATAAAATTTCAGTAAAAATCCCGTTAATCTGGTAAGACCACTATTGATTTTGGTAAGACCGCGTGCTATAATAGGGACTGTATTGGTAATACCAAAAAAAGTTTGATATTATGGCAGCATCCTGAAGGCTTCATGACGAGACAGCATAAGATGAGACAGCGTAAGTTGGGACAGCATGAGACTAGACAGCGTAAGGTAAGATAGCATGAGGCAGGACAGCATAAGACGAGACAGCACAGGATGAAGGTTACTGTACCCCTGCAGTATCATATAAAATATGCAGCAGGCCACAGCGTGGGCGGTAACCTGCCGGAAATATCAGGAGAAAGGACTTGCGATTATGGGATATGTAAAATGGAGTTATGACACACTGAACCATTTCTGCGGAGACGTTTTTAAAGCGTTTGGCTTTTCTGAGGAAGAAGGAAGCATCATTAAAGATGTTCTTCTGACTGCTGATCTGTATGGGATCGAGAGCCACGGAATGCAGAGGATGGTTCGTTACCATAAAGGAATCGAGAAGGGGACTATTCATCCCCAGGCGAAACCGGAAGTTGTTTTTGAAACACCGATTTCTGCCGTGATAGACGGACATAACGGAATGGGCCAGCTGATCAGCCATTTTGCCATGGAAAAGGCAATTGAGAAGGCAAAGACAACTGGTGTGGGAATCGTAAGTGTACGAAATTCCAACCATTTCGGTATTGCAGGATATTATGCGAACATGGCCTGCCATGAAGGCCTTCTTGGAATGGCATGTACCAACTCCGAGGCGATCATGGTACCGACTTTTGGAAGAAAGGCTATGCTGGGCTCCAACCCGATCGCAGTCGCTATGCCTGCAGACCCGTATCCGTTTTTCTTTGACTGTTCCACAACAGTTGTAACCAGGGGTAAACTGGAAATGTATAATAAGATGGGCAAGCCTCTTCCGGATGGCTGGGCACTTGACAAAAACGGTCATGCCAGCAATAATGCACCGGATGTACTTGCAAACATCGTAGCCAAGAAGGGCGGCGGAATCATGCCTCTTGGTGGAAACGAGGAAGTCAGCGGAAGCCATAAGGGATATGGCTATGGAATGCTCTGTGAGCTGTTCAGCTCTATTCTTTCCATGGGCGTTACCTCCGATAAATGCTGTACATTCCCGGATAAGACCGGTATCTGCCATGGATTTATGGCGATCAACCCGGCGGCATTCGGAGATCCGGATGCGATCCGCAAGCATTTTTCAGAATATCTTGAGGCACTTCGGGAGAGTCCGAAGGCAGACGGTCAGGACAGGATCTATACACACGGCGAGAAAGAGGTAGCTGCTGAAAAAGACAGAAAAGAGAATGGCATTCCGGTCAACGACAATACCATGGTAGAGCTTGCTGATCTCTGCAGTTATCTGAAGCTTGATTTTGGCTCTTATTTTGAAGGCTATGAGCTTCCGAAGGACAGTAAATTCTTCAATGGTAATTATTAATTCAGGTAATCCTTTTGAAATGAAATATATCATAATTATCCAAGGAGGAAAAGAAAATGGATTATGCAAAAGAGTCATTAAGACTGCACGGAGATTGGAAAGGTAAGATCGAGGTTGTTACAAGAGTGCCGGTTGAGAATAAAGACGACCTTTCTCTTGCATATACACCAGGTGTAGCTCAGCCTTGCCTTGAGATCCAGAAAGATATCAATAAATCCTACGAGCTTACAAGAAGATGGAATATGTGTCTTGTTGTAACAGACGGTTCCGCAGTTCTTGGTCTTGGTGACATCGGACCGGAAGCCGGTATGCCTGTAATGGAAGGTAAATGTGTACTGTTCAAGGCATTCGGCGATGTAGACGCATTCCCGCTTTGCATTAAGAGCCATGATGTAGACGAGATCGTAAATACTATTTACATGATCTCCGGATCCTTCGGTGGTGTTAACCTTGAGGATATCTCCGCTCCGAGATGCTTTGAGATCGAGAAAAAACTGAAAGAGAAATGTGATATTCCGATCTTCCACGATGATCAGCACGGAACTGCAGTTATCACACTTGCAGGTTTGACAAACGCTCTGAAGGTTGTCGGAAAGAAGAAAGAGGATGTTCGTATCGTTATGAACGGTGCAGGTGCAGCTGCTATCTCTATCTGCAGACTTCTTCTGAAAGCAGGCTTCAAGGATGTTACACTCTGCGATAGAAAGGGTGCCATCTATGAGGGACGTACAGAAGGAATGAACCCGGTTAAGGAAGAGATGAGCAAGCTCACAAACCTTCAGAAGAAACAGGGATCTCTTGCAGAGATGCTGGTTGGCGCGGATGTATTTATCGGTGTTTCCGCTCCTGGAGCAGTGACAACAGAGATGGTTAAGACCATGAACAAAGATGCCATCATCTTCGCATGCGCAAACCCGACACCGGAGATCTTCCCGGATGATGCAAAAGCAGGCGGAGCAAAGGTTATCTCCACAGGAAGAAGTGACTTCCCGAACCAGATCAACAACGTTCTTGCATTCCCTGGAATCTTCCGTGGTGCATTTGATGTAAGAGCAAGTGATATCAACGATGAGATGAAGATCGCAGCTTCCAAGGCTCTTGCAGATCTGATCACAGATGAGGAGCTTTCTCCGGAGTATATCATTCCGAAGGCATTCGACAAGAGAGTCGGACCGGCTGTCGCAAAAGCAGTAGCAGAGGCAGCAAAAGCAACAGGCGTAGCACGTATCTGATCTTAAGCGCCTGATACGAACCAAAACAGCCCTTCATTAAGAAGAATATATCAGACACCCGTACTCTGTAACCCGGTACGGGTGTCTTTTTGTTTCCAGGCAGGTGGTATTACCCTTTGACAAATGTCCTCGCAGTGAGTACAATAGCAAAAGAATATGATAGGAGGTTAAGCACAGCATGAAACCATGGGAAGCTAATATACGAAAAGTAGTGCCGTATACTCCTGGCGAGCAGCCAAATGAGAGAGGCATGATCAAACTGAATACAAACGAGAATCCATATTCACCGGCTCCGGGTGTGGAGAAGGCGCTGAAGGCCCTTGATGCCGATACCCTGAGACTTTATCCGGATCCGACAGCAGGAGACCTGGTACACAGTATTGCCGCGTTCTACGGATTGAAGGATGAGCAGGTATTTACAGGCGTTGGTTCTGATGACGTACTGGCTATGTGTTTTCTCACATTTTTTAATTCAGAGAAGCCGATTCTGTTCCCGGATATCACCTATTCCTTCTATGATGTATGGGCAGATCTTTTAAGGATCCCATATGAGCGCCCGGTATTAGATGAGGAGTTCCATATCCGTAAAGAAGATTATTTCCGTGAAAACGGCGGAATCGTATTCCCTAACCCCAATGCACCGACCGGCGTGGAAATGCCTCTTTCCGAGATCGAGGAGATCGTGGCAAAGAATCCGGAGAGTATCGTGATCGTAGATGAGGCGTACGTGGATTTCGGAGCAGCATCCGCACTGCCGTTGATCGAAAAATATGATAATCTGCTTGTTGTGCAGACCTTCTCCAAGTCCAGATCCCTGGCAGGAATGCGCATCGGATATGCCTTCGGAAATCCGGAGCTGATCAAATATCTCAATGATGTGAAATATTCCTTTAATTCCTATACCATGGATCGTACTACTATCGCAGCTGGTGTGGCATCTATGGAGGATAAGGCATATTTTGAGGAATGCTGCCATAAGATCATTACAACAAGAGAGTGGACAAAGGCAGAGCTCAGGAAGCTTGGATTTTCCTTTCAGGATTCCAGATCCAACTTTATCTTTGCCACACACGAGAGCTGTCCGGCCAAAGAGCTTTTCGCAGCACTGCGGGAGAAACATATCTATGTAAGATATTTCCCGAAGGACAGGATCGACAATCATCTCCGTATCACTATCGGTACCGATGAGGAGATGAAAAAACTGGTAGAATTCCTGACGGAATATCTGCAGAAATAACAGTTAAGGAGGTATTATGGAAGTACTGGTACAATGGTTTTCACACCACCTTGCACAGTTTATCTCTCCCGAGGGTGCTGTGTTCATCATTTCTATGATCCCGATACTGGAGCTTCGAGGCGGTCTTCTGGCAGCCTCTCTGCTGAAGATATCGGCTGCGAAGGCACTGCCGATCTGTATCGTGGGAAATATTGTTCCGATTCCGTTTATCCTGCTTTTTATCCGGCAGATTTTTAAATGGATGAAAAAAACAAAGACATTCAGAGGTCTGATCACAAAGCTGGAAAATAGAGCTATGGGAAAGAGTGACCAGATCAAGAGGTATGAATTTCTTGGACTTTTGCTGTTTGTGGGAATCCCTCTTCCGGGCACAGGAGCCTGGACAGGTGCACTGATCGCCTCTCTTCTTGAGGTGGATATCAAAAAATCCTCCATTGCGATCCTGTGCGGACTTTTTATGGCAAGTGCCATTATGTATATTGTTTCTTATGGAATTGTAGGAAATGTAGTGCATTGACCGACCGCAGAGAAGGAATGTCTTTCTGATCGAAATCGGATTGAAAATAAAGAAATCCCTTACCGGATCTGTAAAATGATATGTGTTCTGTATTCTGGAAACATATCAGATATTGGTAAGGGATTTTTTTATGTGCTTTTACATATCAGGCAGATGTATACCAAGAAGATCCTTACATAAGTCTGCGCTTCAGCATGTCAGCGTTTAAAGCGTATTTCAGAGCTGTATCCCTGGTGATACGGCCTTTTTTATATAATTCCAGAAGGCTCTGGTCCATAGAACGCATCTGCTCCTGACCGGATGTGGAGATCACGCCTTCGATCTGGTGTACTTTATTGTCGCGGATCATATTGCGGATGGCAGGAGTCAGGCGCATGATCTCGAAAACAGGAATGTTGCGTCCGTCCACATCCGGGATCAGCTGCTGGGAGATCACAGCCTGAAGGACCATGGAAAGCTGGAGGGCGATCTGATGCTGCTGGGATGGCTCAAACACGTCCATGATGCGTTCGATGGTGTTGGCTGCTCCCAGAGTATGCAGGCTGGAAAGGACAAGATGACCGGTTTCCGCAGCGGTCATGGCAGTCTGGATGGTTTCATGATCACGCATCTCTCCAAGAAGGATCACATCCGGGCTCTGGCGTAGTGTGGCACGAAGAGAAGTCAGATAGCTTTCGGTGTCGGTACAGATCTCGCGCTGGCTGACGATACAGCGATCATGGCGGTGGAGATATTCCAGAGGATCCTCCAGAGTGATGATATGGCCTTCCCGGGTATGGTTGATCCGGTCGATCAGGCAGGCCATGGTGGTGGATTTACCGCTTCCGGCAGAACCGGTAACAAGGACCATGCCACGGGTATAGTCGGAGATATTCATCACATCCTCCGGAATGGAAAGCTCTGCAGGATCCGGCAGCCGGAAGGCGATCACGCGGATCACGGCAGCCAGGGAACCACGCTGCTTGTAGGCATTGACACGAAATCTGGAAACACCGGGAATGGAAAAAGAAAAGTCATCATCACCGGTTTCCATAAGACGGGATATATCGCGGTTTTCCGCAAGGCCGTAAATGGTGCGGAGTAAATTTTCTGTCTGATCAGGCATCAGCCTGTCACCACGGTCCAAAAGATGACCGTCGATCTTTTCTGCCAGGGGGCGGCCTGCGATGATAAAGATATCAGAGACACGCCGGTTGGCAGCTTCTGCTAAAAATTCAGGAATAGGGGTATCCATAGGTTTATTCTCCTTTAAATACATTCTGGTGGTTGTCAGGTTGCCAGGATCCGGTAAGCTCTGTGTTCCATTGCAGGATCTGATAAGCGGAAGAGCTTTTTTCCTGCGGGTAAAAAATCTCAAGCACTACAGAAAGCTGTTGTGTCTCGGAAATTCCAACGGAGAAGGAAAGGGTGTGGCTGTGGGAATCCCAGCTGAGATCGTTCCTTGTGTCCGCAAGCTTTTGTATCATGGAAAAATATCTGGTCTCATCGGAAGCTTTTTCCCTGTATTGCTCCAGATCATCACGGATTTCTGAAACGGTTTCCGTGGCGCTTGCGCAGCCGGTGTAATAATTTTCGGTCTGTTCCATAGAATGTCTGGCTGTGTTAAGACTGGATCTGGAGCTTCCAAGAGTAAGCAGAGCAAGTACACAGAGACACAGCACAGAGAAGATAAGAAACAGGGAAGGAATGCCGACAGTTACAAAAAACGTATGCTTCTGTTTCAATGTACAGCCTCCCTTCTGTAGTCATCAACAGGAAAACGCAGGGTGATCCGGTAAAGCTCACTGCAGTTGGAAAGCTGCCGGAAAGAAAGCTCGCCGGATTTTTCTGAAGAAGAAATATCTGTTTCCAGGATCATTTCACAGGCGGCTTCTCCGGAAGAGCAGCTCTGCCAGTTACGGTCATAATACCAGATCAGGTTGGTGTTCTTTTTGATGCCCCCCGGAAGCAGAGAGAGGAACTGTTCATCGGTTCCGTCAGTGCCTTCCAGTATCTCGCCCACGGAGGTTGTGAGAGCCTGGATCTGGTTCCACTGTTCTGCCTGGAGCCGGTTTTTCCGTGCTGCCGCGAAGATCTGGATGCAGGCAGCTGAGGAAAGTGACAGAAACAAAAGGGCAAGGATCATTTCCATCAGAAAAAGGCTGGTACCGGAATTATGTCTTGATTCTTTCATGATGCCTCCTTTTTGCCAGTGCGATGAAGCAGGAATTCCGAGCGGACTCCCGTGGTACTTTCCAGGGAAAAGTGGTAAAAACCATTTTCCATTTCCGAAAACCGGAAATCGGAAAGCTGTGAGATGACGGTTCCTGCATCGGAACTGGCCTGAGAGCTTTTTGCAGTGAAAAGCTCCATCAGACTGTCATTCTTCAGGTAAATATACGTGATATATTCTTTTCCTTTGATATCGTCCCGGAAACAAAGGGCAGGAATATCATCCAGGGAACCGGAAAAGATCTCATCGCCGCGGTCGTGCTGCCGGAATTTGGTAGTCAGATAAGTTGCTGCGGTCCCAAGCTCGGAATCGGAGTCAGTCTGTTTCACAGTCTGCTGGTAAATCCGGGCGGAAAATAGCAGCATCAGTATAAGGAACAGAACAAAAACACCAAAAAGAAGAAACGAAAAAAGAGAAGAAACGGAATGTCCGGTGTTCTTCCGGTGATTCATGAGGCATTCCCTCCTTTCGCACTGCCGGACAGAGCGATCACGCTGATAGACGGCAGGAGATTGGAACCGTTAGGAACATACTCTACTACGAATTTGGTTTTGTCATAAGTGATATGATAATCCGAGAGAAGCTGGGACAGGCTTTCGGGATATGTGCCTGTGAGGGCATAGGTGCGGATGGCACCGTTTTTCAGTGCCTGTTCCAGAGCATCCTGTTCTTTGTGTACGGCCTGATTGGAGGTGCTGCTGACACCTGCCACAAACAAGGTGCAGGATAAAACCAGAAGCAGCGCCGGAAAGAGAAGAAAAAATGCTCTGAGAAATTTTGTTCTGCGGCTTTCAAAAAGTTCCATGCGGTCACCACCTTACATTGCAAAATCTGAGAGGATCCCCAGAAGCGGCATCATGACGGATAAAAGGACCAGCCCCACAAGAAGAGACAGCAGGATCACGATGGTAGGCTCCACAATGGAGACTGCCTGTGAGATCAGATCTATGGATCTTTCGGTGTACTGCCGGGAAAGCCTGCGGAAGGTTTCGTCACTGGAACCGGAATAGAAGGATATCGTGATGAGACGGCCTTCCATGCCGCCGAAAAGACCGGATTCTGTAAGAGCCCTGGAAAAAGTTTCTCCGCTATCCAGGATAGAGGAAGCCTTCCGGAGTCTTTCGAGTATCACCGGCTGTGAGATCAGATCCTTTGTAAGCTCCAGGCTGGTTTCCGGGGAAAGTCCGCTCCGAAGCCCCAGGGAAAGGCCCTGGGCCAGACGACTGTAATCCATGGCAACTGGGATCTCACGGAAAAACGGGAGATGGATGGCCATTTTTCGCAGCTGGCTGTGACCTTTTTCCGTAAGACTGAAAAACAGGATGCAGCCAATGAGAGCTACGGCGAAGATCAGAAAAATAGAGGAATACCGGCTGATCACGTTGCCTGCATTCAGAAGTCCCCGGGAAACCCCGTTCATTTCCATTCCCATCTGGTTAAATACCTGTTGAAATACCGGCAGGACTTTTATCAGAAGGACCAGGATTACAACAGCCATCATGCCAAGCATGAGCAGCGGGTAAGTGACTGCAGACCGTATCTGTCCTGAGATTTCTTCCTCCTGTTCATAGTGGGAACTGAGACTTTCCATGATCTCATCCAGGCAGCCGGTTTCCTCACCGGTCCGGACATAGGCGGTCATGGATGTGGGAAAGATCCCGGATTCGTCAAGAGCCCGGGAAAGAGAACCGTTTTCTTCCACAGAACGGATCAGGGGTGTGAGGATCTGCCGGTCTGCATCGGTCTTGCTTTCGTCACAGAGGATGTGAAGTCCTTCAGCTGTGGATATGCCGGAATGCAGAAGCATTCCCATCTGCCCGCAGAAACTGGATAATTCCCGGGCTGTCAGTTTGTTTTTCATAATAAGGTCTCCTTTAGTGGGTCAGCGCGTGAACTGTACCGTATAATTGCTTTCATCACCGATATATTCCTGGATTGCTTCATCACCATCACTGTTGGCGTCAAAGGTGGGATCCATCAGCTTCCAGGTGTCTCCGTCAAAAGATACTGCCTTTGTCACCCAGCCTCTGCCACGGATATAAACATCGATCCATGCATGTTTTACATCACCGGAATAGCCGATCTGAAGCTTGCAGGGAATGTCCTGGCTGCGGAGCATTGCAGTAGTCAGTGCAGCGTAATCAAAACAGATCCCTGTGCCGGTGCTTAAAGTATCATCTACATCAGGAAGATAACCGGCTTCGACAGAATCGGCTTTGTCATAATCGTAGGAAATATGACTGGTAACATATGTATAGAAGGTTTTCAGGATGTCGATGTCGGTCATGTCCTCTTTGACAAGAGCGGCTGCCAGTTTGCAGGCTTCACTTTTGGAAGAAAAGTCCACGTACTGGTTTGGATACAGAAACGGAAGAAATTCATTCTGAAGCTTTACTGTGAGCGTTTCCGTGTAAAGGGCAGCATACTGGTTTCCATCTACCTGCTGATAGCAGGTGATGAGATACTCACCGGAGCCTTCGGAAAAAGGAAGTACCGCCTGTTCATCTGGTTCCAGAAAATAGGAATAGACCACACCGGAGGGAGCGGTAAGCTGAATGTTCATGCGGGAATCATCGGAATCGGATTCTGCAGTCAGATATCCCTGATCCTGATTGGAAATATCCAGGATCAGAGGGGAGCTGCCCAGTGTTTTTTTGCCGGGGGCCTCCGGGGTGAGGACTCTGGCCGGAGAATATACCGGAGGTTCTTCATCGGAGGAAGGAGAATTTCCGCAGCCTGCCAGCAGGATTCCGAAAAGCAGCCATACAAAAAAGAGACGGACTGGTAAAAATTTTGACATAGTTTCCGTTCTCCTGTTATATCATGCTTTCTTTTTGAACAGTATAGCAGATTCCGTGAAAAAAAGACAGGAGCAAGGCTCAAAATGTAGGTGAAAATGTTGACATTTCAGGGAAAAAAACATATACTATACATATAAAGGCAAACCTGTTGAAAGACAGGGACGCAAAGCCATGGGTCTAAGGTTCGAAGGATGACTATGACAGCCGGTTGCCGCATTAAATTCCGATTTAATGACGTATTCAGATAACATCTATGAACAAGGATATGTGTTTTGATGCGGCCGTTTATTTTGTTAGGATAAGCGGCTTTTTTGATGCCTAAAATCCGGTTTGGGGTGGAAACTGAAACGTCGGCTTTCAGAAAGGTGTGAATGATATGAAAAGAACAGATATTCGTAAAATTTTTACAGGCAGGAAAAAAGCTTTGGCAGGATGTCTCGCAGCTGTTATTGTACTGGCAGGTGGCTTTAATGTCTGGCAGTCGTCACAGGTTCCGGAGTTTCCGGATTTTACAGATCCGGTAATGGAAACTACCATCACAGAGGATGACACTCCACTTGCTTCAAAACCGAAGGTGACTACCAAAACGACTTCAAATACCAAGACAACCAGAAAAAAAGTTAAGCTGAAAAAAGCGGCGACCAAGACTTATACCAAGAAGCTTCCGACTACCAATAAGAAGAGTACGACCACAAAGAAAACAAACAGAAATACAACCGTAAAAACATTAAAGACAGTTAAGACTGCAACAACACAGAAATACACAAAGAAATCAAAAACAGCCGTTCAGACACGGAAAGTAACTACAACCATTCAGACGACCACAACAGTCATGGCGGCTTCAGCTACTGCCGGCAAAGCGAATGCAGCTTCCACAAAAAAAGTAGAAAGCATCAGCATGGACAGCAAATATTCAGTAAGCAATATTGCTTCCATTGCACCGAAGATGGACAGCAGGGTGCTCAAAGCCTACAAGAAGCTTGGATTTACTGTAACGATCGATCCGTCTGTTAACTACGGAGGCTGCTTTAACGCACATTCAAGAAGCATCATCCTTCGTTTTGAGAATGAGACAATCTACCATGAACTGGGACATTTCCTTGCTTTTGTTGCGGGAAACGTAGACAGAACAAGTGATTTTGCCGCAGTTTATAACAGCGAAAAATCCAAATTTACAGGTATCAACAGAAGCTATGCAACGCAGAACAGTTCAGAATATTTTGCAGAATCAGTGCTTGAGTATGTAACAAGCCCGTCAACACTTAAGAGACAGAGACCAAAGACGTATGCAGCGATCGTGGAGGCTCTGAATAAAATTACCGATGAACGTGTCCAGAGAGTCATGGATATATACGGACCGTTCTGGAGCTAAAAAAGAAGCATACAGGAACGTTGGATCTGTCCGGGAGATATTTCCCGGGCAGATTTTTTTCTTTTTTGTGAGAAAAGTATAAAAAAAATGTCGATAAATATTTCTTGCAATAGACTCTATAAGGTGTGTATAATGAAACATAAGCTGAAAACACGCTTTCATTCAAAAAAGTGCAGCCATGTCAGGTTGTATCTGATTCCATAAACAACAAACATATAATTTATCAGATTTAAGAATAGAGGATTTAATATGAGAGAAAAGTATGAATCATTGTCTCTGGCGGTGCTGAAGGATCTGGCAAAGGCGAGAGGGATGAAGGGGATTTCTACTCTGAGAAAACCGGCACTGATCGAGCGGATGCTGGAGGAGGACGCCAAAGAGTCCGACAGAGGAAATCCCGAAGAAGTACACAAAAGTACACCGGCAGAAAATACTGCAAAAGAAAAAAGCTATGATTCGGAAAAAACAGAATATCGTACCCGTCCGGCAGGGGAAGGTCTTCAGGAGCAGCGGAAGGAATATCGTAGTGATAAGAATGAGCAGGAACACAGAAACACAAATATCCGCAGAGAGTACAATCGTGAATATAACCGGGAACCTGTAAGGGAGAACGGGAATGTCCCGTCAGAATCTACCCAGCTGGACAGTGGTGAAAAGGCTAACGGGATCCTTGAGGTTCTTCCGGATGGATATGGTTTTATCCGATGCGAGAATTATATGCCGGGTGAGAATGACATTTATGTGTCTCCTTCCCAGATCCGACGTTTTAATTTAAAGACCGGTGATATCATCCAGGGAAATATCCGCATTAAGACTCAGGGAGAGAAGTTCAGCGCCCTTCTTTACGTATCTTCCATTAACGGTTTCCATCCGAGTGAGGGACAGAGACGATATAATTTTGAAGATATGACACCAATCTTTCCGAATGAGAGACTTGTCATGGAACGTGCAGGCGGCACAACGGCCATGCGTATCGTGGATCTGATCAGTCCTATCGGAAAGGGCCAGCGAGGAATGATCGTATCTCCGCCAAAGGCAGGTAAGACAACCCTTCTGAAAGATGTTGCCAAATCTATCCTCAGGAATAACAGAGATATGCATCTGATCATTCTTCTGATCGATGAGCGTCCTGAGGAGGTTACCGATATCAGAGAGGCAATCCAGGGACCGAATGTGGAAGTGATCTATTCTACATTTGATGAACTTCCGGAACATCATAAGAGAGTTTCCGAGATGGTTGTGGAGCGTGCGCGCCGTCTTGTAGAGCATAAACAGGATGTGATCATTCTTCTGGATTCGATCACACGACTTGCCAGAGCCTATAATCTGATCATCCCGCCAAGCGGAAGAACCTTATCCGGTGGTCTTGACCCGGCGGCTCTCCATATGCCCAAAAGATTTTTTGGCGCAGCCCGTAATATGCGCGAGGGCGGAAGCTTGACGATTCTGGCAACCGCACTTGTGGATACCGGAAGCAAGATGGACGATGTTATTTATGAGGAGTTCAAGGGAACCGGTAATATGGAACTTGTCCTGGATCGTAAATTACAGGAGAAACGGGTATTCCCGGCCATTGATATCCAGAAATCCGGAACCAGAAGAGAGGATCTGCTTCTCAGCAAGGATGAACAGGAAGCGGTTTATATTATGCGAAAAGCTCTCAACGGAATGAAAGCGGATGAGGCAGTAGAACAGATCCTGAATACCTTTGCCAGAACCAGGAACAATGCAGAACTGGTACAGACTGTAAAGAAACAGAAATTTTTATAAAGTCCTTGCATTTTAGGGAAAGCTATGTTATACTTAGCAAGCTGTTTAAAATGGAATTCGTCAATTGAATACGAATAATATTAAATATATAGAGAGGTGAAAATCATGAGAGAAGGAATCCATCCGAACTACTATCAGGCAACTGTAACCTGCAACTGCGGAAACACTTTCGTAACAGGTTCTACTAAAGAGGACATCCATGTTGAGATCTGTTCCAAATGCCATCCGTTCTACACAGGACAGCAGAAGGCTACACAGGCTCGTGGACGTATCGATAAGTTCAACAAGAAATACGGCCTGAATAAGTAATTATTGCGAATACAGGAAATGAGAAGGTTGAGGTTGGGAAATCTCAACCTTTCTTTAACTGAAAAATTTTAAATTTGCACAGGAGAGAATGAATGAGATCATCGAATATCGGCGGACAGGCGGTCATGGAAGGCATCATGATGCGCCACAAGGACAAATATTCTATCGCAGTGCGCCGCCCGGACCAGGAGATCGAGCTGAAGGTAGAGGATTATAAATGTATCTTCGGAAATCACGCATTTCTGAAGAAACCGATCATCCGTGGTGTGGTAAGCTTTGTGGATTCTCTTGTGGTAGGCACGAAATGCCTGATGTATTCTGCGGAGATCGCAGGAGACGAGGAAGATGAGGAAACAGCCAGGAAGAATGAGCAGCTTACAGAAGAAGAGCGTTCTGCAAAGAAAGCCAAAGAGGATAAGCAGTTCAAGTGGCTTCTTTACATTACGGTAGCTATCTCCATGGTGGTTTCTGTGGCTGCTTTTATGTTTCTTCCGTATGTACTGGCCAGTCTGATCCGAGGGGTAGGTGCTTCGGAATTTCTGGTCACCATAGTGGAAGCCTTTGTGAAGCTGGCACTGTTTATGGGATATATGTTCCTGATTTCCAGAATGAAGGATATCCAGAGGACATTTATGTATCACGGTGCGGAGCACAAATGTATCAACTGTGTGGAGCATGGTCTGCCTCTGACGGTAGAGAATGTGTTAAAGAGCTCCAGGCTTCATAAGCGCTGTGGAACAAGCTTTCTGTTTCTGGTCATGCTGGTAAGTATTGTGCTGCATTTTATGTTTGTGGCGGTGCCGTTTTACTGGGTGAGACTGCTGGGAAGACTTCTCATGGTACCGGTAGTTGCGGGGATTTCCTTTGAAATCATCCAGTGGGCAGGAAGAACAGACAGTAAATTTGCGGACATTATGAGTAAACCAGGTCTTGCCATGCAGAAATTCACCACAAAGGAGCCTGCTGCAGATATGGCAGAGGTAGCCATTAAAGCAGTTGAGGCTGTTTTTGATTGGAGAGCCTATCTGAAAGAGGAATTTGACCTGGACATCCCATATGAGACAGAGGAGACAGAAAATGCAGACTCTTGAGTCCCTTCTGAAAAAAGGTACAACAATACTGAAAGATAACGGATTGGAAGAAGCCGGGCTGGATGCCTGGCTCCTTCTGGAATTTAAGACCGGAAAGAATCGGGCATATTATTTTGCGCATGGAGATGAACCGGTGTCTGATGAGACCGCAGCAGAGTATCTTACGCTGATCGACAGGCGGGCAGGACATATTCCTGTACAGCAGCTGACTCATCAGGCTTTTTTTATGGGCTATGAGTTTTATGTAAATGAAAACGTGCTGATCCCGAGACAGGATACGGAGACTCTGGTGGAAGAGGCATTGAAACACCTTGGGGATGTGGAAAAACCGGAGATCCTGGATATGTGTACCGGCTCCGGCTGCATCCTGCTCAGCCTTCTTCTGGAACGGCAGGATGCCTGTGGGACCGGTGTGGATGTTTCACCGGAAGCACTGGAAGTGGCAAAAAAGAATGCAGGTATTCTAAAGGTGGAGAACCGGGCGGATTTTGTGGAAAGCGATCTGTTCTCAGCACCGTATTTTTGTGAAAAAGGTGGAAAAGATAGTGGGAAATATGATATCCTTATTTCAAACCCGCCTTATATCGCAACAGAAGAAATTGAAACACTGATGGAAGAAGTCCGCCTTCATGATCCGAGGAAGGCCCTTGACGGAATGGAAGACGGGCTTTATTTTTACAGAAAGATCACAGCAGAGGCCGGAAGGTACCTGAAACCAGGCGGATGGCTTCTGTATGAGATCGGCTGCACCCAGGGGGAGGCGGTCAGTACAATGATGAAAGCAGCCGGTTTTACCGGGGTTCAGATCGTAAAGGATCTGCCGGGCCTTGACCGTGTGGTGCTTGGACAGAAACAGGAGGAAATACATGTTTGATAAACTGGATGATCTGCTGGTACGTTTTGAAGAACTTCTCAATGAGCTGGGAGAACCGGGAGTAACCGACGATCCGGCACATTTTCAGAAGCTGATGAAGGAGCAGAGCGACCTGCAGCCAATCGTTGACGCATATAAAGAATATAAGAAAAATAAGGAAACCATCGAGGACAGTCTTTCCATGCTGGAGAGCGAGAAGGACGAAGAGATGCGTGAAATGCTGAAGGAAGAGCTTTCCGATGCAAAAAAGAGAGTGGAGGAGCTGGAGCATGAGCTGAAGATCCTTCTTCTTCCGAAGGACCCTAACGACAGCAAGAACGTTATCGTTGAGATCCGTGGAGGTGCAGGCGGTGATGAGGCAGCACTTTTTGCAGCAGAGATTTATCGTATGTATGTGAAATACGCGGAGTCCCGCCGCTGGAAAACCGAGATGCTCAGCCTCAATGAGAACGGCATCGGCGGCTTTAAGGAGGTTACCTTCATGATCAAGGGTGAGGGTGCATATTCCAGACTGAAATACGAAAGCGGTGTTCATCGTGTACAGCGAGTACCGGAGACAGAGTCCGGCGGAAGGATCCATACCTCTACCTGTACGGTAGCGATCATGCCGGAGGCGGAAGAAATTGATTTCCATCTGGATCTCAATGAGTGTAAATTCGATGTGTTCCGTGCATCCGGAAACGGTGGTCAGTGTGTCAACACCACAGACTCCGCAGTACGTCTTACTCATATCCCTACAGGAATCGTGATTTCCTGCCAGGATGAGAAGTCTCAGCTTAAGAACAAGGATAAAGCACTTCGTGTGCTCCGTTCCCGTCTGTATGAGATGGAGCTTGCCAAGCAGCATGACGCTGAGGCAGAGGCAAGGAGAAGCCAGATTGGTACAGGTGACCGCTCCGAGAAGATCCGTACCTACAACTTCCCTCAGGGACGTGTAACAGACCACAGGATCAAGCTTACCCTTCATCGTCTTGAGAATATCCTTAACGGAGATCTGGATGAGATCATTGACAGTCTGATCGCAGCAGACCAGGCAGTAAAGCTGACAAAGCTGAATGAACAGGAGTAAGCGCTGATTACAGCTACAGAGTTCAAAAAATTATAATAAATCAGGAGGAAACGAAAATGAAAAAGACAGCACTGGTGATCATGGCAGCCGGTATCGGCAGCCGTTTTGGAAAAGGAATCAAGCAGCTTGCACCGGTAGGCCCGAAGGGCGAGATCATTATGGACTATTCCATCCATGATGCACTGGAGGCAGGATTCAACAAGGTCGTATTTATCATCCGCAAAGACCTTGAAGATGAATTCAAAAAAGTGATCGGAGACCGTATCTCCAACATTACAGAAGTTGCTTATGCATTCCAGGAGATCGACGATCTTCCGGGCAATTTTACAAAACCGGCGGACCGTACCAAGCCATGGGGAACCGGACATGCTGTACTGGCAGCAAAGAAAGTCCTTTCCGAGCCATTCGCTGTGATCAATGCAGATGACTACTACGGAAAAGAAGCCTACGTAAAGGTGCATGACTACCTGGTACAGGATCATCCGCAGGATGGCCCGATGCACATCTGCATGGCAGGTTTCCGCCTTGGAAATACATTAAGTGACAACGGAAGCGTCACAAGAGGAGTGTGCCATATTGAGGACGGCAAGCTTGTGGGCGTTACAGAGACACATAACATCTTCAAGACAGCAGACGGCGCAGAGACAAGAAATGACGATGGTACAGCAGAAACACTGGATACAAAGAGCCTTGTTTCCATGAATATGTGGGGACTGACACCGGAATTTATGGAGATCCTTGAGAAAGGCTTCGTTGAGTTTCTTGGCGGGATCAAAGAGGGAGACATCAAAAAAGAGTATCTTCTTCCTGAGCTTATCGACCAGCTGATCCATTCCGGAAAAGCAGCGGTAGATGTTCTTGAGACAAAGGACGAGTGGTTCGGTGTTACCTATCAGGAGGATAAGGCATCTGTACAGGCTGCATTCAAAAAACTTACAGATGACGGCGTTTATCCGGAAGGACTGTATCAGTAATAAAGGAGAACATTATGGGTAAATATTTCGGAACAGATGGTTTTCGTGGTGAAGCAAATGTAAAACTTACAGCAGATCATGCATTTCGCGTGGGACGTTATCTCGGCTGGTATTACGGCAGAGATCACAAGGCGAAGATCGTGATCGGCAAGGATACAAGAAGAAGCAGTTACATGTTTGAGTATGCCCTTGCGGCAGGACTTACCGCATCCGGAGCAGATGCCTATCTGCTTCATGTAACCACAACTCCAAGTGTATCCTATGTGGTACGTACAGAAGATTTTGACTGCGGTATCATGATTTCCGCAAGCCATAATCCGTTTAATGATAATGGGATCAAGGTCCTTAATGAGAACGGACAGAAGATTTCCGCAGATATTGAAGCACGTATCGAGGCATATCTGGACGGCGAGATCGAGGAGCTTCCGCTGGCAACCGGAGAAGATATCGGCTGTACTGTGGATTTTGCATCCGGAAGAAACCGTTATATCGGACATCTGATCTCTATCCCATGCCATGATTTCAAAAATATCAAGGTTGGGCTGGATTGCTCCAACGGAAGCTCATCCGCCATTGCCAAGAGCGTTTTTGACGCACTTCGTGCAAAAACCTATGTGATCAACAATGAGCCAAACGGAACCAACATTAACCGTGGCTGCGGTTCCACACACATTGAAGTTCTGAGACAGTTCGTGGTAGATAAAGGCTTGGATATCGGTTTTGCATACGATGGTGATGCAGACCGCTGTATCGCCGTAGACCACCGCGGAAACATCATTGACGGTGATAAGATCATGTATGTGTGCGGCAAATATTTAAGAGAGAAAGGCCAGCTCAACGGAAATACAGTTGTAACAACCGTTATGTCCAATCTTGGTCTTTACAAGTCTCTGGAGCGTGAAGGCATCGACTATGAGCAGACTGCAGTTGGTGACAAATACGTTGCCGAGAACATGATGGAAAACAATTACAGTATCGGTGGTGAACAGTCCGGACATATCATCTTCAGCCGCTATTCCGCTACCGGTGACGGGATCCTGACTTCTCTTATGATCATGGAGGCATGTGTAGATCAGAAGGCTACACTCTGCGACCTTGCAAAGGAGATGAAGGTTTATCCGCAGCTTCTCCGGAATGTGCGTGTTTCCGACAAGAAAACAGCACTGGAGAACGAAAAGGTAAAAGCAGCCATTGAGGCAGCCGCAGAGGCACTTGGTGATGACGGACGTATCCTGGTACGTGAGAGTGGTACAGAGCCGCTGATCCGTGTTATGGTAGAAGCGGGAACGGATGATCTCTGCCATAAATATGTAGATAGTGTTGTTGATGTGATGGAAGCCGAAGGGCTTGTTGTAGAATAAGGAATTCCATGAAAAAAACAAAGACCGTATTGATTCTTGCAGCCGTTACAGGAGCCTTGCTTCTGGGCGGCTGTGGCAGTGAAAAAACAAAAATATATGAACAGGCCGGAAAGGATCTTTCCCAGGGAAGCTACAAGTATGCCCTGGAGGAGTACCAGAGCTCGATCCAGAACGGAGTGAAGCTGGCACAGTCCTATCGCGGGGCAGGTATCGCAAGCCTGCGTCTTGGCAAATATGAGGATGCGGTGAATAGCTTCACGGAAGCTCTGAACTGCGATAAAGTAAGCAAAAGCCTTCGTAAGGATATCCTGTCCTACCGGGCTACTGCAGAGCTGAAGTCTGGAAAATACGAGGATGCCATGGCAGACTGCCAGACACTTGGAGAAGATTTTTCCATGGATGCAGGTAGTTATTTCCTCACCGGAAAGGTTGCCCTTGCCATGGATTCCTACGAAGAAGCCGCATCTAACTTCAAACAGGCCTATGGAGAAGATTCCACCTATGATATGGCGATCGAGATCTATGAGGCATATCTGGACAAGGATATGGAAGCGGACGGAACCAGATATCTGGAAGCTGCTCTTTCTTCTGAGGCCAAGGATGCCCAGGACCACTGTGACAGAGGCCGTGTCTACTACTATATGGAAGACTACAGCAACGCAAAAAAAGAGCTTCTGGAAGCAACCAAGAAGGATAATACGGAAGCATTGCTTCTTCTGGGAATGGTATATCTGGCCCAGGATGATGTGGAAAATGCCCAGGCAATGTACAAGCAGTATATTTCCGCAGTGGGTGATTCCGCCAAGGGCTATAATGGTCTGGCACTGTGCGATATCCGAAGCGGAGATTATGATTCCGCTCTTGATAACATCACAAAAGGCCTTCCGACAGCTACCACAGACGAGATGCAGAGTCTTCTGTTCAATGAGATCGTAGCCTATGAAAAAAAGCTGGATTTTGCTACTGCACTGACCAAGGTCCAGGAATATATTGAGATGTTCCCTGAAGATTCCGCTGCAAAAAAAGAGCGGGCTTTCCTGAAAACCAGAACGTCTTCGGAGGGCTGATATGGAATATTTTGAGGAAATACAGGACAGGGTTATCCTGATCGGTGTCCAGGCAGATCGGGGGGATGACATGGAGGAATCCCTGGATGAGCTTGGAGAACTTGCGGCTACGGCAGGTGCGGCGGTTGCAGGCAGGATCATTCAGAATCGTGAGGCCGTACATCCGGGCACCTATATCGGAAAAGGCAAGATCGAAGAGGTAAAGGGTCTTCTCTATGCCCTGGATGCCAATGGTGTGATCTGTGACGATGAGCTTTCTCCTGCCCAGATGAATAATCTGGAGCGGGAGCTGGAGTGCAAGGTTATGGATCGTACCCTGCTGATCCTTGACATTTTTGCGAAGCGTGCCGTCACAAGTGAAGGCAAGATCCAGGTAGAGCTTGCACAGCTTCGTTACCGGTCTGCACGTCTTGTGGGACTACGTTCTTCTCTTTCGCGACTTGGAGGAGGAATCGGAACCAGAGGCCCCGGTGAGAAAAAGCTGGAGACAGACCGTCGTCTGATCCGGAACAGGATTTCCGCACTGAAGCAGGAGCTTTCCCAGGTGGAAAAGCACAGAGAGCTGATCCGTTCCAGAAGAGCTGTGGGAAATCTGAAGACAGCAGCCATTGTCGGCTATACCAATGCAGGAAAGTCAACGCTTCTGAATACACTGACAGGCGCCTCGGTGCTTTCGGAGGATAAGCTGTTTGCCACACTGGATCCGACTACCCGTCTTCTGACACTGGATGACGGACAGCAGCTTCTTCTTACGGATACCGTAGGCTTTATCCGCAAGCTTCCCCACAATCTGGTGGAAGCCTTCAAAAGTACTCTGGAGGAAGCCAAATATGCGGATTATATCATTCATGTGGTAGATGCATCCAATCCTCAGGCGGAGATACAGATGCATATCGTATATGAAACCCTGAAAGAGCTTGGTGCTCTGGGAAAAAAGACGATCACACTTTTTAACAAGCAGGACCGTGTTTCCGGGGAGAGCTTCCGGGATCTCCGGGCAGACCATACGCTGAAGATTTCCGCACGGACAGGAGAGGGGCTTGAGGAATTTAAGCAGCTTCTTTCTGAGATACTGGCAGAAGGACAGATTTATATGGAACGGCTTTTTCCTTATTCGGAGGCCGGTCAGATCCAGCTGATCCGTGAGTATGGACAGCTTCTTTCGGAAGAGTATACCGAAGGAGGGATTGCTGTAAAAGCAAGAGTTCCGCGGGAAATCTATCCGAAAGTCACATAATGTTAAAATATCTACTCAGTACCATATATAGTACCGTGAACAAAACGGGCACTATATATGGTACTTTTTATGTTGACGCAAAGAGGCGTGTCTGATACAATAAGCCTACAGCGCTTTGAACACAGATTGTGAAACGGAGTGTGTTCGTAAGCAGGCAAGTGAGGCGGAATGAAATATCCGCTTATAAATAAATGCATGAGGGAGGCATTTTCTTATGTTTCAGGTAGTAAAAAGAGACGGTGAATTAGACGAATTTAAAATGGGGAAGATCACTGCGGCAATTGATAAGGCATTTGATGCCAAAGGTAAGAATTACAGTTCGGATATGATCGATCTTCTGGGACTTCGTGTTACAGCGGATTTTCAGAATAAGATCGAGAACAACCGGATTTCTGTTGAGGATATCCAGGACAGTGTGGAGAACGTACTGATCCAGGCCGGATATTCTGATGTTGCCAAGGCGTATATCCTTTATCGTAAGCAGCGTGAGAAGATCCGCAATATGAAATCCACCATCCTTGACTATAAAGAAATCGTAAACAGCTATGTAAAGGTTGAGGACTGGCGTGTAAAGGAGAACTCAACGGTTACTTATTCTGTAGGAGGTCTGATCTTAAGCAACTCCGGAGCAGTTACCGCAAACTACTGGCTGTCTGAGATCTACGACAACGAGATCGCAGATGCACACAGAAATGCAGATATCCATATCCATGATCTGTCCATGCTGACCGGTTACTGTGCAGGCTGGTCCCTGAAGCAGCTGATCCGAGAGGGACTTGGTGGTATTGAGGGTAAGATCACTTCTGCACCTGCAAAGCATTTAAGTGTACTCTGCAACCAGATGGTAAATTTCCTGGGTATCATGCAGAACGAGTGGGCGGGCGCACAGGCATTTTCATCCTTTGATACTTATCTGGCACCTTTTGTAAAGGCAGACAACCTTTCCTATCCGGAGGTTAAGAAATGCATTGAGTCCTTTGTATATGGCGTAAATACTCCAAGCCGCTGGGGCACTCAGGCACCATTTTCCAACATTACACTGGACTGGACCGTTCCGGACGACCTTGCAGAGCTTCCGGCTATCGTAGGCGGCAAGGACATGGATTTCAAATATAAGGACTGTAAGAAAGAAATGGATATGGTCAATAAGGCATTTATCGAGACCATGATCGAGGGAGATGCCAACGGACGTGGATTCCAGTATCCGATCCCGACCTACTCCATCACAAAGGAATTCGACTGGTCTGATACCGAGAACAACCGTCTTCTCTTTGAGATGACTTCCAAGTACGGTACTCCGTATTTTTCCAATTATATCAACAGTGATATGAAGCCAAGCGACATCCGCAGCATGTGCTGCCGCCTCCGCCTGGATCTCCGTGAGCTCCGCAAAAAGAGTGGTGGATTCTTTGGCTCCGGTGAGAGTACAGGCTCTGTAGGCGTTGTTACCATCAATATGCCGCGTATCGCATACCTTTCCAGAACGCCGAAGGAATTTTATCAGCGCCTGGACCACATGATGGATATCTCCGCAAGATCTCTTCATATCAAGAGAGATGTGATCAGTAGGCTTCTGGATGAGGGACTGTATCCGTACACGAAGAGATATCTTGGAAGCTTTGACAATCATTTTTCCACCATCGGTCTTGTGGGAATGAACGAAGCGGGCTTAAATGCCTGCTGGCTGAAAAAAGACATGACAGATCCGGAAACCCAGAAGTTTACAAAAGAGGTTCTGGAGCATATGAGAAGCCGTCTTTCAGACTATCAGGAGCAGTATCCGGGAGAGCTTTTCAATCTGGAGGCAACACCGGCAGAGTCCACTGCATACCGTCTTGCCAAACACGACAGAAGCCGTTATCCGGATATCAAAACAGCGGGAAAAGAGGGCGACACTCCGTATTACACAAACAGCTCTCATCTGCCGGTTGATTACACTGCGGATATTTTTGACGCACTGGATATTCAGGACGATCTGCAGACTCTGTATACTTCAGGAACCGTATTCCATGCATTCCTTGGGGAGAAACTTCCGGACTGGAAGGCAGCGGCAGCGCTGGTACGTAAGATCGCAGAGAATTATCGCCTGCCCTATTACACCATCTCACCGACCTATTCCGTATGTCAGGAGCATGGCTACATCAGCGGCGAGCATTTCACCTGCCCGAAATGTGGAAAGAAGGCTGAGGTTTACAGTCGTATCACAGGATATTACCGTCCTGTACAGAACTGGAATGATGGTAAGACCCAGGAGTACAAGAATCGTACCCTCTATGATATTACCCATTCCCAGCTGAAAAAGGTCCACACCAGTGTGATGACCATGAAGGGTGACGAGGTGGAGATCCAGCCTGTGGAATCTCATAAATATCTTTTTACGACCAGCACTTGTCCGAACTGCCGTATGGCAAAGAAAATGCTGGAAGGCGAAGAACTGGAGATCATCGATGCTGAGCAGAATCCCGAGCTTGTCAAGCAGTATGGGATTCGTCAGGCCCCGACGCTTGTCATTACTGACGGGGCGAAGGTTAGGAAGTATGTGAATGCTTCTAATATACAGAAGTATGTAGACGAAGAGTTGGATTGAGTTTTTTGCCAAAATAACTGTAAGTAAAAAATGGATGGCTGGACGCATGTCTGTTGGATGTGTGTCTGGCCTTTTTTATATTGGGAATTTTATGTTATGATATTTTATGTTTGAGATTTGGGGACTGGAAAAGATGGTTGACATTTCATGTCGAGATGGGTATACTTATACCTAAATTTAATGATTAAAAGCGTTACGCTTTAACGTATGAATGTATACGCGAAACGCTCCATCCCGGAAGGGCCCCGCTGGGGAAGGGATTCACTTCCACCAAATTTCATGCTAAAATAAAAAAAGAAAATAAAAAAGAATAACAGAAAAGAGGAAAATTATTATGGTAAAACAGAACATCGTCTTCGTAGAAAACACTCCAGGCAGTCTTCAGAAAGTTACAAAGATTCTTGCAGAGAATCAGATCGATATCTACGGTTTCGGCTGCTTTGACGCACCGGAGTTTGCAAACTTCCGTATGGTATGCGACAATCCGGAAAGAGCAGATGAGATCATGGCTGAGCATGGATACATGACTCGTATCACACAGGCTATCTTGGTAGACCTTCAGGATGAGATCGGTGGGTTAGACAAGCTTCTTAGTGTCATGGGCGACAGCAACGTAAACCTTCATTACATCTACACCTTCTTCCACAGAGGCCTGAAAGTTCCGGTAGCGATCATGCACTGTGAGGATCTTCTGGTTGCAGAGAGTGTTCTCCGTAACAATGGATTCCAGGTTCTGAACCGCCTGGTAGATCCGGATGGAGAAGCAGAGGCGTAATCAATCGCATAAAAGGGACAAACAGGAATGAAGTATCGTATTTTTATTGTAGAAGATGACGAAACAATCGCGAATCTTCTGAAAAAGCATCTCAGTTCCTGGGGATATGACGTTTTTCTGGCTGAGGATTTTTCCAATATACTGCAGGAATTTGCGGGGAAAGATCCTCAGCTTGTTCTTCTGGATCTGAAACTTCCATTTTATAATGGCTTTCACTGGTGTGAGGAAATCCGAAAGGTTTCCCAGGTGCCGGTGATCTTCATCTCCTCCGCAGCGGATAACATGAACATGGTCATGGCCATGAGCCGTGGAGCCGATGACTTTATTGCCAAGCCTTTTGATATGGACGTACTGGTGGCCAAGATCCAGGCAATCCTCCGCAGAACCTATTCCTTCGGAAACCCGGGAAATGTCCTGGAACATAAAGGCGCGGTTCTCAATCTTTCCAGAGCGACACTGACCTGGAACGGGGAGGAGACGGAACTGACCAGAAATGAACTGCGTATCTTGGAACTGCTTTTTTCCCAGGCAGGGAAACCGGTATCCAGAGATGCCATTATGACAAAACTGTGGGAAAGTGACAGCTTTGTGGATGACAACACCCTGACCGTAAACATTACACGCCTTCGCAAAAAACTGGAGGCGGCAGGCCTTGTGGATTTTATCATCACGCGAAAAGGTCTTGGATATATGGTGTGAGGTTTTTATGGAATCATTTCGAGCATATTTAAAACAGACAAAAATTTTTTTCATCGCCTGTGTTTTTATGGCGGCTGTGTCGACAGCAGTGATCTGCCTGTACCAGCTTCCCCTGGAGGCGGCGGTCTATCTGGCAGTTCTGTGGCTGGGAGCAGGAGCTGCCGTTTTTTTATACGGTTATGCCTGTTACAGACAGAAGGTGCAGAACTTAATCCTGGTGGAAAAAGCTCCGGAGATTAATCTGGGCCGGCTGGGCGAGACCACCGATGAGGTGGAGCTTCTTTACAGGGATATCATCCGGAAACTGGACGGCATGCGGATGGGTGCGGAGACAGAACGGCAGCGTTCTCTGGAAGAAATGACCGATTACTACACTATGTGGGCACATCAGATCAAGACGCCGATCTTTGCTCTACGCCTGCTGATTCGGGAGGAGCCGGAGGAGAACCGGGAGTCCCTGGCACAGCTTTTTCGCATTGAACAGTATGTGGAGATGGTGCTGGGCTACCTTCGCACGGAGGACATGTCCGCCGATCTGAAGCTGACCCGATGCTCGCTGGATCGGATCATCCGGGAGCAGATCCATAAATACGCAGGGATCTTTGTGTCAAAAAAGCTTTCGTTATCATATGAGGGGACAGATGCGATCGTTCTTACCGATGAAAAATGGCTTGGTTTTGTCATTGGACAGATTCTTTCCAATGCGTTGAAATATACAAGAACGGGCGGCATTGAAATCTGGCTGGAGGATGAGCGTGGAAACAGGGTATCTGAGAATCCAAATTTGAAGCAGAATACGGCCCCGGGGATTTGTAATACGGCCCCGGCAACTCTGGTCATCGCAGACTCCGGCATCGGAATCCAGCCGGAGGATCTTCCGCGCATCTTCGAAAAAGGCTACACAGGCGTCAATGGACGGGAGGACAACCGTGCTACCGGGATCGGTCTGTATTTAAGCCGGAAGATCCTGAGAAAACTGGGTCACGAGATCACTGTGGATTCCCAGGTGGATAAAGGCACGGAAGTTCGGATGAGCCTGTGGAAAAAAGATCTGGAGATGTATTAACCTTACACAAATGTAAGCTTCCTCCGTAAAATGTAAGCCACTTCGATGGCAGCCGCCGGAGAATTTTCTTATACTGAAACCATAACATAGCGTTTCGGGTAATTCTTACATCAGGTTCGATTGCTTTAGAACATGATGCACGACTCCCTGGATCGCTGTAAATACAGATAAGAAAGGAATTAGCGTATGGCATTACTGGAAGTAACAAATGTAAAAAAGATATACAGCACCCGCTTCGGCGGAAATAAAGTGCAGGCACTTTTCAATGTGACATTTTCGGTGGAAGAAGGAGAATATGTGGCGATCATGGGAGAGTCCGGTTCCGGAAAAACAACACTTCTGAATATTCTGGCAGCCCTGGACCGCCCCACATCCGGCGAAGTGCTTCTGGAAGGAAAAAGCATTACTCACCTGACAGAAAAAGAAATTTCCGCATTCCGTCGGAAGAACTTAGGCTTTGTGTTCCAGGATTTCAATCTTCTGGACACCTTCAGTCTCCGGGACAATATTTATCTTCCTCTCGTGCTGGCAGGGGAAGATTATCAGGAGATGGAGCAGAAGATCCGTCCCATTGCAAAAGCCCTTCACATCAACCAGCTTCTGGAAAAATTCCCCTACGAGGTTTCCGGCGGACAGAAGCAGAGAGCAGCAGTTGCAAGGGCACTGATCACAGATCCGAAGCTGATCCTTGCGGACGAACCGACCGGAGCCCTGGATTCCCGTGCAGCCTCCGATCTTCTTTCCATGTTCAATGAGGTAAATCGGGAAGGCCAGACCATTCTCATGGTAACTCACAGCGCGCAGGCCGCCAGCCACGCATCCAGAGTACTTTTTATCAAGGATGGCGAAGTGTTCCACCAGATCTACCGTGGCACAAAAACAAGACAGGAAATGTACCAGATGATTGCAGATACCCTGACGATCCTTACGACAGGCGGTGAGACCTATGCGTAAAGGAATGTTTGGAAAACTGGCAGTGCAGAACATCCGGAATAACCGGAGCACCTATGTTCCCTATATGCTTACCTGCATTTTCTGCATTGCCATGATGTATATGATGGAATTTCTGCGGGACTGTCCCACATTGGAGAAAGCAGTGCCCCAGGCAGCAGAAGTGAGGATGATCGTAGGAACCGGTGAAGTGGTTGTTGGAATTTTCTGCGTTATCTTTCTGATCTACAGCAACAGTTTTCTCATGAAACACAGACAGAAAGAAATCGGGCTTTACAACATTCTGGGACTGGAAAAAGGCCATATCGGAAAAGTGATGTTTCTGGAAACAATCATGACTTCGCTGCTTTCTCTGACGGCAGGGATCGGGATTGGCATCCTTGGAAGCAAGCTCTCCCTGCTTTTGCTTTTCCGTTTTCTTCATGTTCCGGCAGTGCTGGGATTTTATGTTTCCATTACAGGAATCCTGTTTTGCATCGCAGGATTTGGAGGGATTTTTCTTGTTATTCTGGCACTGAATCTTACCAGAGTAAGGATGAATAACCCCATAGAACTTCTGAGAGGCGGAAACACAGGAGAGAAGGAGCCCCGGGCAAAATGGCTCATGGCACTTCTGGGGATGATTTCTCTTGGAGTGGGATATTATCTGGCAGTAACCACGGAATCCCCAATCCAGGCAATTTTCATTTTTCTTCTGGCAGTGATTCTGGTTATGGCAGGAACGTATCTTCTTTTTACCGCAGGAAGCATTGTAATCCTGAAACTTTTGCGAAAGAACAAAAAGTTCTACTATAAAACCGGCAACTTTATCAGTGTCTCCGGCATGATCTATCGTATGAAACAAAATGCGGCAGGCCTGGCCAGCATCTGTATTTTAAGTACAGGAGTGCTCCTGCTTCTTTCTATGACTGTGTCGCTGTATTTTGGAATGGGTGACATCATGGTGAACCGGTATCCTTTTGATACGGATGCCAGGATTTCGGGCATCAGCCAGGAACAGAGTGAACAGATTCAGAAAGTTTTTGCACAGGCAATCAAAAATGATCAGGTGCCGGCAGAAAAAACAGTGGACGAAACTTATCTCGAGATCGGCTGCAGGCAGGAAAAAAACGGTATTATGATCGGACAGGCTTACAGTTACTCAGAAGATGGAAAATCCGTAGATCTGTATACGATCCGTCAGTCTGAGTATGAGAAACTTACCGGTGAAAAAACAGATCTTCACGACGGCGAGATCTTTGCCTGGTATCCGTCTGAAAAGGAAAAAGACATATTAAAAATTGATGACCGGGATTTTGCAGTAAAAAAATGGCTGGAAAAAGCACCTTTAAGTGCCATGAACAATCTGGTATCCAATATGGCGGCAATTGTTGTGACGGATTCCGATTTCGAGTATATTGACGGGCTTCGGACAAAGATGTATGAAGGTCTTGATGCCTACGAGGCTGGAAAAGATCTCACAGTTCATTTGGGTGTAGATATCCGTGGCAGCGGGGAGGAAAAGATCCGGTATGGCCAGGCTGTTTATCAGGCACTGAAAGATTACTGCAGAAGCGGTGGCTTTTCAGAGAATACCATCGTGATCGGTGGTGTCCGCCAGAGTGAGTACGAAACGTATTATGTAGATAATGGAACGATCCTGTTTATTGGAATCTTTTTGGGAGCACTGTTCCTTATGGGAACGGCGATGATCATTTACTACAAACAGATCTCAGAGGGCTACGAAGATCAGGGAAGGTTCCAGATCATGCAGAAAGTAGGTATGAGCCGCAGAGAGGTGAAAGGAGCTATCCGCAGACAGATCCTTCTGGTATTTTTTATCCCGCTTGTGATGGCAATGGTGCATATTTCCATGGCATTTCCGCTGATCCGCCGGCTCCTGCTGCTGTTCGGAATGGCCAATACAAAATTGTACGTGGGCTGCACTGCGGGAACGGTTCTGGCCTTTGCGCTGGTCTATGGACTGATCTACTCCATGACAGCCAGATCTTACTATAAAATAGTGGAAAAAGCATAAAATCGGTGAAAAAGCACAGCTGTGTTTGCTGTGAAGTATTGAAGTTTTGATATGGCAATGCTACAATAAAGGGGCGTGTCAGGAAGCAGAAAAGTTTCCGGGCACGCTCTTATTTACATGTACAACGAACTATAGCGATGCACTAATTTATTGGATCGCTGTAAGACGAGACGCTGGTGATCGCTGCACAGATCGGAGAAGCCTGCAAAGGTGCTTTTCATAGTTGCGTTTTATAACAGAATGTACATATAATGGAGGAAATCGATGAAAAGAGAAAATTTCAGAAAAGGTATGAAGGATGGAGTTCCCATCGCTCTTGGATATTTTGCGGTATCCTTTACCTTTGGCATGATGGCTGTTGCCGGCGGCTTGAGTATCTGGCAGGCAGTTCTGATCTCCCTAACCAACCTGACATCGGCCGGTCAGTTTGCGGGACTGGACATTATTTTTGCGGGAGGCTCCATGTGGGAGATGGCAATGACCCAGCTGATCATCAACCTGAGATACTGCCTGATGTCATTTTCCCTGTCCCAGAAATTCCGGCGTGAGGAGTCCGGTATCCTGAAATACATCGCTGCTTTTGGTATCACCGATGAAATTTTCGGGATCAGTGCGGCCCAGGAGGGAAAGGTCAGCGTATTTTATAATTACGGAGCCATGTGCGTGGCAATTCCCGGATGGACTCTTGGAACTCTGGCAGGAGGAATCTCCGGAAGCCTTTTGCCGGATTTTATGCTTAGTGCGTTGAGCGTTGCCATTTACGGAATGTTCCTGGCCATCATCATCCCGCCGTCCAAAAAGAGCAGACCGGTTCTTGGGGTGGTTGTGGCATCCATGGCAGTCAGTACTGTTTTTGCGGTGACACCGGTGTTAAAACAGGTATCATCCGGATTTATGATCATTATCACAACACTTCTGGTAGCAGGCCTGGCAGCTTATTTCTGCCCGCTGGAAGAGAAAGGGGAAGCCGTTCATGAGTCATAATGTATATCTTTATATCCTGGTGATGGCAATTGTCACCTATCTCATCCGTATGCTGCCCCTTGCTCTTGCAAAAAACGAGATCAGAAGCCCGTTTATCAAGTCCTTTCTGTATTATGTGCCATATGCCTGTCTGGCAGCCATGACCTTCCCGGCCATCCTGAAGGCCACAGACAGCATCATCTCCGGTGCAGCAGGTTTCCTGGTAGCACTTATTGCTGCATATAAGGAAAAAAGCCTGATCACAGTAGCCCTACTGGCATGTGCGGCGGTGTTTATCGTGGAGAGGGTTCTGGTATTTATTTGAAGAGGGGATATGCGGAAATATAATACGCAGGAGGGAGCTTCGAAAAGCTCCCTCCTTTTTCATTTATTCACCTAAAAATCCAAGATCGATCTCTCCGTCAAACACCGTAGTTGCAGGTCCTGTCATATATACAAGGTTTTCATCTCTTTCCCAGGAGATGTTTAAGTCTCCGCCAAGAAGCTGTACAGTAACCGGTTTGTTGCCGTCAACCTTGTCATTGAGGATGGAAGCTACCGTAACTGCGCAGGCGCCTGTGCCGCAGGCAAGGGTTTCTCCGGAGCCACGCTCCCATACACGCATCTTTACGGTGTGGCGGTCGATCACCTGAACAAACTCAGTGTTGACTCTGTCCGGGAAGCATACGTGATTTTCAAAGGACGGGCCGATCTTTTCCAGGTCAAGGCTGTTCACATCGTCTACGTAGATGATGGCATGAGGATTACCCATGGAAACTGCGGTCATGTGATATTCTTTTCCGTCGACGGTGATGGGAGCGTCGATCACCTGCTCGGTTTTGGCAACCACCGGGATCTCTTTTGCAGTGAGGATCGGGGAGCCCATGTTGACTTTTACCATGGAGGCCTTGCCGTCGCGGATGGTAAGATCCACATATTTGATACCGCTTCTTGTGGCGATGCTTAAAGAAGTTTTGTCCACAATGCCGTGGTCGTAGACATATTTGGCAACGCAGCGGATACCGTTTCCGCACATGGCACCCTGAGAGCCGTCCAGATTGTACATATCCATCTCGCAGTCTGCAATCTCAGACGGGCGGATCAGGATCAGACCATCGGAACCAATGCCAAAATGACGGTCGCTGACAAATTTTGCCACTGCGGCCGGATCCTTAACAGTCTCCTCAAAACAGTTTACATATACATAATCGTTTCCAATGCCGTGCATTTTCGTGAATTTCATAATAGTAGCCTCCTCTTGTTTCTGAATATTATACTTGTTTTTTCTGTTGGAGCACAAGACCCACATGAAAAAAACACGCAGGTTTTTTCCATTTGTTGCCTTTAATAGTATAGTATACTGAACAATTGTTATCGAAAAGTGAATTTTCCCTGTGAAATTCCGGTAAATTAGAAGTGGATTTTTGTATTTATGGATTTTATGTGCTTGCATTTTGTCAGAAACATGGTATCATAAAACAAAGTAATATGCATGGAGATGTATAATTATGCTGTACATTACGGATTGGGCTGTTACAAGCAGAGAGACAGTTAACGTAAAGTACATAGAATTCAGGAGGAAGAAAAAATGAAGAGAAAATTTATGGCACTTGCACTTGCAGCAGCTATGACAGTTTCTATGACATCCGCTGTTTTTGCAGCAGATGAGATCAAGAGCGCAGATGATCTGGAGGGTAAGAAGATCGGTGTTCAGCTTGGAACAACCGGTGACGCAGACGCTACAGAGGTTAAAGACGCAACAGTAGAGAGATACAACAAAGGTAATGACGCTGTTATGGCTCTGAAACAGGGTAAGATTGACTGCGTAGTGATCGACAGCGAGCCTGCTAAGAAATTTGTTGAGAAAAACGATGATCTTGAGATCGTTGAGGATATTTTTGATAAAGAGGAGTATGCGATCTGTCTTTCCAAAGATAATGCAGACCTTACAAAAGAGTTTAACGAGGCTCTGAAGGAGCTGAAGGATGACGGAACTCTGGATTCCATTAGAGATAACTATATCGGTGATGATGCAGGTAAGACACCATATGAGACTCCTAAGGATGCAGATCACTCCAAGGGAACTCTTACCATGGCAACAAACGCAACCTTCCAGCCATACGAATACTACGACGGAGATAAGATCGTAGGTATTGATGTTGATATCGCTCAGGCTGTCTGCGACAAGCTTGGATATGAGCTGAAGATCGAGGATATGGAGTTTGATGCGATCGTAAATTCTGTTAAATCCGGAAAAGCTGATTTTGGTGTTGCAGGAATGACAGTAACAGAGGATCGTAAAAAGAGCGTTGATTTCACTGATCCGTACACAACTGCAGAGCAGGTTGTTATCGTAAAGAAATAATTTTGTACAGAGAAATCAGAGGATTCTGAACGGATAAGCTGAGAAACAGATATTCGTTGCAGAGTTCAGTAGCGAATGATCAGGTTCCGGATATCCGGGTATGTTTTCCGGATTTCGGAACCTGTAGTTTTGGAAAGGGTGGAAATTTTGAGTCTTATTGAACAGTTTCAGTTTAACTTTCTGGACGACAATCGCTGGCAGTTCATTTTGTCCGGTCTGAAAAATACCATCATTATTACTTTTTTTGCTGTACTTCTTGGTATTTTTCTGGGATTTGTCATTGCTATTGTCCGTTCCACACATGATAAGACAGGTAAGCTTAAGATCCTTAATGTGATCTGTCGTGTTTATCTGACGGTGATCCGTGGCACACCAACGATGGTACAGCTGCTGATCGTATTTTATGTTATTTTTGCAACCATAGATCCGGGTAAGATAGTCGTTGCCATTATCGCCTTTGGTATGAACTCTGCTGCATACGTGGCTGAGATCGTCCGTTCTGGTATCATGTCTATTGATCAGGGACAGTTTGAGGCAGGACGGAGCCTGGGTCTTAACTATACACAGACTATGATCAAGATCATTCTTCCGCAGGCGGTCAAGAACATTCTGCCGGCTCTGGGAAATGAGCTGATCGTACTTTTGAAGGAGACATCCATCAGTGGTTATATCGGACTTATGGATCTGACCCGTGGCGGAGACATTATCCGAAGCCAGACCTACAGTGCACTGTTCCCGCTGCTGGTAGTAGCTGCAATCTATCTTGTGATCGTTTGTTTCCTTACCTATCTGGTAGGAAGACTTGAAAGGAGACTGAGAACCAATGAGCGTAAGTAATGAAGTGCTTCTGGATGTACAGGGACTTGAAAAGGCCTATGGCGGCAATCAGGTTCTCAACGGGATCACCACACAGATCCGCAGAGGTGAAGTAGTAGCCATCATCGGACCATCAGGCTGTGGTAAATCCACATTTCTCCGTTCCCTGAATCTCCTTGAGGAGCCGACCGGGGGAAAAATCCTCTTTGAGGGAACCGACATCACAGATCCAAAGGTGGATATCAACCGTCATCGCCAGAAGATCGGAATGGTATTCCAGCAGTTCAATCTGTTTCCTCATAAGACAGTAAAAGAGAACATCATGCTCGCACCGGTGACACTGAATCTTATGAGTAAGGAAGAGGCTGAAAAAACGGCACTGGAGCTTCTGAAGCGAGTAGGTCTTCCGGATAAGGCAGATTCCTATCCGGACATGCTTTCCGGCGGTCAGAAGCAGCGTATCGCCATTGCAAGATCTCTTGCCATGAACCCGGACGTGATGCTGTTTGATGAGCCTACATCTGCTCTTGATCCGGAGATGGTCGGAGAGGTTCTGGAGCTGATGCAGGAGCTTGCAAAATCCGGCATGACCATGGTTGTGGTAACTCATGAGATGGGCTTTGCCCGCGAGGTGGCAACCAGAGTTCTTTTCATTGATGAAGGAAAGATCCAGGAGGAAAATTCTCCTAAGGAATTCTTTGCAAATCCAAAGAATAAGAGACTTCGTGAGTTTCTTTCAAAGACATTATAATGACATTATAAATATAAGAATATTAAAAACGGATGCTTTATCCTCCTGTGGAAATGCTGCAGGAGATAAAGCATCCGTTTTTTATAGTTACAGAATAGTGACGTAGTTATTTCACCGGCTGGTTCAGATCACTGTAGGTTACATCCTCAAAGGGGAGAGAGATGCGTTCTCTTCTGGCAGAGGAAAGGTAGATTCCTTTTACCATTTCCAGGGTTTTTCTGCCTTCCAGTCCATCGATGGCAACGGGAAGATCCTCACGGACGGAACGGTAGAAGTCACGGATCTGCAGGTGATGGCTGCTTCCCCAGTAATCCGGGCCCACATTTGTGGTCTCATAAGTGTTTCGGATCTCGGCATAGGTGCCGTCCAGCTCGTAATAGCCCATGTCCTGCTTAAGACCCAGGCGTCCTTTTTCTCCGATCAGTTCAATATTGATCGGGGAATCGGCTCCGTAAATGTTGCATGCATATAGATTATAAAGACAGCCGTTTTTGAACATGATAGCAGCGTCTGCGGCATCCTCTACCTTTACAAAATGGTGGACATAATTATGGACACTTCCGTCGATCCATTCCACATCGGAATGCAGCATATATCGAACACGATCAATGCTGTGGATCGCCTGGTCGATGAGAACACCGCCGCCCTCTTTGTCCCATGTTCCCTTCCAGTCACTTCCACTGTAATAGTCGAGCGGACGGTTCCAGGTCAGATAGGAACGGGCGGTAAGGATTTTTCCGAAATCACCCCGCTGGATCATTTCGCGGAGCTTTTCCACACTTTTTGTGTAACGTGTCTGGAAGATAACACCCAGCTTTACATGAGTTTCTTCAGCGGTACGGATCATTCTGTCTGCATCCTGAAGACAGGTGGCGATGGGCTTTTCGGTAAGGACGTTAATGCCGGCTTTCATGGCTTTGATGGCCATGACCGGGTGCAGGAAATGCGGCAGACAGAGATGTACCACATCAATATCCTTATCCAGGATCTCATCAAAGTCCGTAGTCCAGGAACAGTTAAATTCCTCTGCAAAGGAACGGGCAAGAGCGGGGTCCTTATCGACAGCATATATTAATTCTACTTCATCGCTGAGACGATGGAATGCATCCGCATAAGAGACAGAAATACGGCCGCAGCCTACAATAGCAGCTTTCAGTTTTTTCATGGCTTCCTCCTTATATCATCCGATAAAAAAATTCGTCGGATCCTGATTTGTAAAAGAATAGTGGATATCAAAAAAGTATTTCATGGCTCCGTTCAGGAACGAATCGCTCTGGAGCTGAGAGTAACGGACGGTCACATTATCTACCATCCTGCGAAAACCTGTTTTTTTCAGGTCTTCCCGCACTTCGTTGAGAAAATATTCGCCAAGAGCAGGGATTTTTCCGCCGAGAACGATCAGAGATGGATTTACGGTACTGATCAGATTACTCAGGGCGATGGACAGCTCCCATGCCATCTCCTTTACCATGGCAAGAGCGGTTGGATCGCGGAAAGTGGCAGCCTTTCCCAGATCTGAGAAGGTGATTTCTGAAAGTGCGCTTAAGGATGGAATCTGTCCAAATTCCGGGATCCTGTTTTTCAGAGCCTGTTCCGAGATCATAACTTCCAGACATCCATGATTTCCGCAGATACATTCCGGACCGTGAGGATCAATGGAATAATGGCCGAACTGGGTAAAAGAACCGCTGGCAGTTCCGAGCATACTTCCTTCTGTGAAAAGGGTGGCACCGATGCCGCGACCGAAATTGAGAAAGGCAAAATTTTTCTCTTTTATATTGCCATAGACCTTTTCTGCATAGGAATAGCAGGCAGTATCATTGAGAAGATCTACCGGGTATCCCGGGAATGCAGTCTTCAGAGATTTAATGATCTGAGTACTTTCCATGGAAGGCAGATTCAGGGTCGTGGAATATACTTCATTGCTGGAGGCATCGATCATGGCAGACATTACTACACAGATGCCAAGGATACGGTCAGGAGCACAGTGTTTCAGGATGGATTCCCGGAAACAGGAGCCGGAGCATACAACGTGATTTTCATCTTCGGAAAGCTTTCGCGCTTCGTGGAAGACGGAAGTGCCGGCAATGTCTACCAGATAAGCCTCTACAGTATTCTCATGCCAGTTCATGACAACGATGTAGTAGCTGTTCATCCGTACCTGAAGACAGTTCGGCTTACGTCCGATGCTGTCGGATTCTCCGATACCGCTGTCCACGATGAATTCCCTTTCGATCAGTTCGTCTACAAGAGTAGATACGGTTGTCTTGCTGAGCTTCGTCTGTTTGGCAAGGTGTGCTCTGGATATTCCGGGACTGGAATAGATGGAAGTATAGAGCCGTTTCATATTCGTGTTCTTAATAACCTGCTGATTGACAAGTTTCATAGTTTCTTTTCATCTCCAATCCTTTAAAAATAAACGGTACCGAAAAATATTGGTAAAGTCTCCGTACTAAATATATCCTATCATAGATGCAGAAAATAATCAACATGTGGCTGTATAAAGAAAATAGTGATTATTATGGAAAGAGAGATAAAGAAATCTGATAATTATAAAGAAAATACAATATAACACGGATGTTTTCATTGAGAATTTACAAAAGAACTGGAATAAATAGTACGGCGAAAGGAGTAATTGACTTTATATGTGAAAAATGCACAAATAAACCAAGAAATATTGTTAATTATACAAGAAATACACATTAAATGGCGAAAAAACGAGAAAGAATGTTGACAGATACGGCAAAGGGTGCTATCCTAAATCCAAGCTAAGAGCAGCAAAAAAGAGAGCTTATGGCAAGAAACACAGATGTTTCTGCAGAAAGCTTTTATTTTTTGAAATATTAGTTAGGTCACTGGACAAATAAAGAGAGGTAGAGAGATGAGAATAGGAGTGATTGGATGCGGCGGAATGGGAACGACTCATTACTTATCCCTGAAAGTCTTATCAGAAAAAGAGGATGATGTTGAGGTAGTTGCCCTGTCTGACTGCAGAAAAGAATTTCTGGACAAGGCGGCATCGTATTTTCCTGAAGCTTCCACGTATGAATACGGAATGGAACTGCTCGAAAAGGAACAGCTGGATATTGTACATATCTGTCTTCCAAGCTATCTGCATGCAGAACATGCAGTGAAGGCGCTGGAAAAGGGAATGAATGTACTGGTTGAAAAACCGGTATGTCTGACTGAAGAGGATTGCCAGATGCTTCTTGAAGCAGAAAAAAGATCCGGGAAGAAGGTTATGGTAGGCCAGGTAGTACGTTCCTTTGAGGAATATAAATATCTGAAGGAAGCTTACGACACAGAAAAATTTGGAAAGCTGAAATCTATTACTATGGAACGCATCAGCGGAGATGTGAAATGGGGATTTGAGGACTGGTTCCATAAGGAAGAAAAGAGTGGTTCTGTTGTGCTGGATCTTCACGTGCATGATCTTGATTTCCTGCGTTATATGCTGGGGGAGCCGGACAGCTTCCAGGTAAATGCCAGCAGATTTGAAAGTGGTATGATCAATCATATCATCACGAAGTATGAATTCGGAGATATTTTTGCTACAGCAGAAGGTATCTGGGATGAGTCACCGGCAATGAAGTTCCATGCAGCGTTCCGTGCACATTTTGAGGATGCTACGATAGAATTTAATGGTGCCCAGTCACCGAGCCTGACAGTATATAAGAAAGACGGAACTGTGGAGACGCCGGAACTTAAAGCTGAATATGAAGGCGAAAGTGATGTGGCGGGGATCAATGTTTCCAATCTGGGACCATATTATACAGAAATCAAATATTTCCAGGAATGCGTCAGAGAAGATAAACCTGTAGAGGTTGCTCCTCTGATCGAAGGAGTAAGATCCGTACAGCTTGGAATTAAAGAGTGGAATGCGGCAAAAGAGTACGTAGACGCACACGAAAGCAAATAATGAAATTTTCACTGAAGGCAGTGAGAAAAATAAAAAAGCTATTCAAAAGGAGGATATGCAAATGAAAAAAAGAGTGATTTCTATTCTGTTATCAGCAGCAATGATCTCATCAATGGTAGTTGCAGGAGGGGTAACTGCACATGCTGAGGAAAATGTAACACTGAATGTATTTGATGCACATGCTTATGGTCTGGATGAATATGACGAGATGGTAAAAGCCTTCGAGGAATCACATCCTGGTGTGACTGTTGATGTACAGCATGCGGCCAACGATTACGACACACTGCTTCAGTCCAGAGTAAACTCCGGTGATACACCGGATGTATTTGATGCTGAGGCCGGAACAAAAGCGAAAATGTACTATGATTACGCTTATGACTGGAGCAATGATACAGAGGTTCTGGACAAATTCAATGAGGACGCTGTAAACCTTGGAAAAGATGATGAGGGAAATGTAAAATCTCTTCCATGGACCTATGAGAACATGGGTCTGATCTACAACAAAGACTGCTTTGAGAAAGCTGGTATCGACAAGCTTCCGACAAACATGGATGAGCTGGAAGAGGCATGCAAGAAGCTGAAGGATGCAGGCATCACTCCGTTTGCGCTTGCTTCAAAGGAAACATGGGTGTTAGGACAGGTTGCAACACATTTCATGATCGACAAAGACAAAACAGCTGCTGAGACAGTAGATGCGATCAAATCCGGAGAGACATCATTTGCAGATATGCCTAACTGGGAGAACCTTTACAAGTTTCTTGATCTTGCTGTAGAGTATGGTCCGGACAAGCCGCTTGAGGTTGACTGGGAGACATCAGAGAATATGCTTGCAAACGGCGAAGCAGCTATGATCCATATGGGTGACTGGTGCCAGTCTACACTGGATTCCTTTAATCCGGATGCAAATCTTGCATTCCTTCCATTCCCGGTAGGCTCCGGTGAAGATGATGCAACTGTATTATCCTCCTGTAACTGGACTTATATTGTAAACAAAGATTCCAAGAATCTGGATCTTGCAAAAGAGTATTGTGAGTTTATCCTTACCTCCGAAGAAGGCCAGAAATGGATGGCAGAAGGTGTAGGCGCTGTTCCTGGTGCAAAGTCTGATATGAAAGTAACCGGCGCTCTTGCAAATGATGCTAAGACCTATATCGATGCTGGAAAGACAAACGGCTGGATCCACACAATTGCTCCTGGCAGCTACGCAGATGAGTGTGGTCCGTATCTCCAGTCCTACATGCTTGGAGATATGAGTGCAGATGAAGTAACACAGCTTTTCCAGGATTTCTGGACATCTGCAGAATAACAAGGAACTCCAGGAGCCGAAGAGAAACAGATTTGTTGATTTTGGGCTGACGGAATGTAACTGACAAAAGAGGGAGACAGGCAGCAGGTTTGCCTGTTTCCCCAATATAAACCAAAGAAAAATTGAATTTCTGGAGGGGATAGGATTGAAAAACAAAAAAACAAAGGATCTGGCAATTTTTGCATTGTTTGTCTTTCCGGCAGTTGCTTTTGTACTGTTTGCCACAGATATTCCATTTGTAATGAATCTGTACTATTCGGTATTTAATTGGAATGGAATCGGCAAGAACATGGAATTTGTAGGACTTGCCAACTATGTGAAAATTTTTACTGCTGACCCGCTTTTTTGGAAAGGTGTCAGATTTACTCTTAAATTTGCAGTATTTTATGTTGTTATCGTAAATATCGTTTCTCTCACAGTTGCTATCGTAATGGCACGTGAGAACAAAGTGAACAGTCTTGGACGTGCTTTTTATTATATTCCTTACATTATCAGTCTGACAGCGATCAGTCTGATCTGGAAATTTATCCTGGGACCTGGCTTTGAGGCTCTTTACAGTGTTACAGGATGGGAATTCTTTAACTGGAGCTGGCTTGGAACACCGAAGCTTGCTTTTTATGTAGTTGTTGTCATGGCAGTATGGCAGAATCTTGGTTTTTACATGGTCAATTATATCGCAGGAATCATTGCAGTTCCGGGGGAACTTCTGGAAGCGGCAAGAATCGACGGAGCAACATCTTTTCAGGTATTCCGCAAGATCACAATTCCGATGATCATGCCTGCAATCTCGATCTGTATGCTGACATCAATGACATTTGCGTTTAAATTATTCGATATTATCATGGTATTTACAAAGGGCGGACCTGCGAATTCAACTGTTTCCGTTGCATATAACATTTATAAGGAAGCTTTTGTTAACAGCAAATATGGTCTTGCTACTGCCAAATCTCTTGTATTTGTAGTGTTTGTTCTGATCATTACAGCAATTCAGATGAAGATTACCAAGAGTAAGGAGGTTGAGGCATAATGAAGAAGAAACCAAAGAACCTGCGGCAGGTGAATGCACTGACAATTATTATTTTTGTATGTGCGATATTCTGGCTGATGCCGCTGGTATTGATCTTTATAAACTCGTTTAAACCCTACAATGATATGCTGCAGGATTTCCTGGCTCTGCCCAAATCCTGGAGCCTGAAGATGTACATTGAGACCTGGACAAAATTCGGGTTCCCGTCTCTGATCTTTAACACATTGCTTTATACATTCTGTACGGTCATCCTGGTGGTGCTCATTGCGCCGATGGCAGCCTATAAGCTTGCAAGAACAAAAAACAGACTCAGCAAAGTATGCTTTGTTCTGATCATCATGCCAATGATGGTTCCGTTCCAGTCTTATATGATCACTTTGACAAGACTGGTTTCGAATGTGAAGCTGACAGGGACAAGAACCGGATATATTCTGGTAAGTGTAGGATTGTGTATGCCGTTGGCTGTATACATGATCCATGGATTTGTAAAAAATGTGCCTATCGATCTGGAAGAGTGTGCATGTATTGACGGTGCAGGTAAGATCCGTACCTATTTCAGCATTGTACTTCCGCTTCTGAAACCGATCCTTACTACGGTCGTTGTTTTGGATGCACTGGCAACCTGGAATGATATCATCACCAACCAGCTGATCGTTGGCGGAAACACAGTGGCAATGAATATCCAGAATGCACTGTACATGCAGTTTTCAGCACAGACAGCAGACTGGGAGCATGCGCTTCCTGGAATCGTAATGTCTATGATACCGAGTCTTATCTTCTTTGTTGTGATGCAGAAGCATATTGTAGGTGGTATTACTGCCGGCGCAGTAAAAGGCTGATCTTGGTGGTATAAGTAGTATAATATGAGATAATACTGGAAGGAGAACAGAACCTATGAAAGTTGGAGTTTTGATCGAATTTACAAGCAATACAGATATTGATGCAAAATTTGCTGAGTTGAAGGAAATGGGTGTGGACAGCTGCCAGCTGGTATGCTGGGATCGTCCAACACTTCACGATGATGCCATGGCAGAGGCTATCAATAAAGGACTGGAGAAATACGGGATCCACGCAACCGCATTCTGGTGCGGATGGGAAGGTCGCAGAGTCTGGGATTTCTATGAAGGACAGCTGACGCTTGGCCTGATTCCGTCTGATTACAGAGTTGAGAGACTGAAGATGCTTATGGAAGGTTCTGACTTTGCGAAAAAGATCCATGTGACAGACCTGGCAACACACGTTGGCTATATGCCGGAAAATCCATACGATCCGAAATACGAGGAAGTATTGGTTGCATGTAAGGCTATTGTGGAAAAATGCAAGGAAAACGGTCAGAACTTCCTGTTCGAAACAGGACAGGAAACTCCGGTAACATTAAAGCGTGCGATCCAGGATATTGAGAAAGCGGTCGGAAAAGGAAATGTGGGAATTAACCTTGATCCTGCAAACCTGATCATGTACGGAAAGGCAAATCCGGTAGATGCTCTGGAGGTTTTCGGTGAGTATGTTATGGGAATTCACGGAAAAGACGGAAAATATCCCACGGACGGACATCATCTGGGTGACGAAGTTCCTCTTGGTCAGGGAAAAGTAAATTATCCCGCATTTATTGCGAAGTTGAAAGAGATTGGTTATCAGGGAGATATTACCATTGAACGTGAGATTTCCGGTGAGGAACAGAAAAAAGATATCCGTATGGCCAAGGATCTTCTGGATAAACTGATCGCAGAATAAGAGCTGAGGAAAAAACTATGATTATTTATACAGGGAAAGATTATCAGGATGTGAGCAGAAAAGCAGCTAATATCATGTCTGCACAAATTATCATGAAACCGGATGCAGTTCTCGGGCTTGCCACGGGCTCCACACCGGTGGGCATGTATACACAGCTGTTAGAATGGTACAAAAAAGGAGATCTGGATTTTTCCAGGGTGACAAGCGTGAATTTGGATGAGTACAAGGGACTTTCCGGCGACAATGACCAGAGCTATCGCTATTTTATGGATCAGAATCTCTTTAACCATGTAAATATTGACAAAGCACGGACCTTTGTGCCTGACGGACTGGAAGAGGATAGCGATAAGGCATGTGCACAGTATAACGAAATCATCCGGCAAACCGGAGGTGTGGATATGCAGCTGCTTGGTATCGGCGGGAACGGACACATCGGCTTCAATGAACCAGGAGATGCCTTTGAAAAAGAAACCCATTGTGTGGATCTGACAGAAAGTACCATCAGAGCCAATTCAAGGTTTTTTGAAAGCATGGATGAGGTCCCGAAACAGGCCTACACTATGGGAATCGGGAATATCATGGCTGCAAAAAAGATCCTTCTTGTGGCAACGGGAACATCCAAGGCAGAAGCCCTGTATAATTCCCTGTACGGACCGATCACACCGAGGGTTCCGGCATCTATCCTGCAGCTTCACCCGGATCTTACGGTTGTGGCAGATGAAGATGCACTGAGTATGATCCGCAAAAAAATAAAATAAAAATCCGGAATACAACTGCCGGATCAAAAAAGGATGGCTTCCGATTCCTGCCTGTGCAGGAACGGAGAGCCATCCTTTTTCTTTTTGCTGCTCAGTGGATTTCTTCACCGGCAGTTTTCTGTGCGGTTTTTATTTCGTTGTAACAGTATTTGATGATAGATTTTCTGGTTATGATCCCGATGAAGGAACCCTGGTCATCTACCACCGGCACGAAGTTCTGATTAATGGCGCGATCCAGGAGGTCTTCCATATTAGAAGCTGCATGGACTGGTTTGTAGGTGGCACGGCGTGGGAGCGCCATGATCGGGATTCCCTCTGTTTCCTTGATGTCGTGAATATCTGCACGGCGCATGCCCCAGAGGAGATCTCCCTCTGAGATAGTGCCGAGATATTTGCCGTCCATGGTGAGGATAGGAATGCAGGAGTACTTGCGGTGCTCCATTTTTTCGAGGGTCTGGCGAAGAGTTTCATCCTCAAAGATGTAGGCTACTTCGCTTTTGGGAATCAGAAAAAACAGAATGTTCACGTTATTACCTCATTTCCGCAAAAATTATAAATAAATCTGTAAGCTGTTTTTAGAGAAGCTGAAGTCCGTGTGTCTCTGCAACATCTGTGATCTCCTTCGGCCAGAGAGAGACATGTACTTCTCCGATGTGTGCTTTACGAAGGAAGAACATACAGATCCTGGACTGTCCGATACCACCGCCGATGGTGTACGGAAGCTCTTTGTTCAGGATAGCCTTCTGGAATGGAAGTTCTCTTCGGTCATCACAGCCTGCTTCGGTGAGCTGGCGGTCAAGTGCGTCCTCGTCAACACGGATTCCCATTGAGGAAAGCTCAAGGGCAATGTCAAGTACCGGATAGTACACGAGGATATCACCGTTCAGTTCCCAGTCATCATAGTCCGGAGCACGTCCGTCGTGGCGTTCGCCGTTGGTGAGGGTTTTGCCGACTTTCATAAGGAAGACAGCGCCCTTTTCACGGGTGATTCGATATTCACGTTCCTTCGGTGTGCAGTCCGGATACATGTCAAGAAGCTCCTGAGTTGTGATAAAGAAGATATCCTTTGGAAGGATCTCCTCGATGTAGTCATACTGTACAGCCATGTATTTCTCGGTTTTACGAAGGACACTGTAAATGGTGCGTACGGTTTCCTTGAGAGTCTCAATGGAACGCTCTTCTTTTGAGATGATCTTTTCCCAGTCCCACTGGTCTACGTAAACGGAGTGGATATTGTCCAGATCTTCATCCCGGCGGATGGCTACCATATCTGTGTAAAGACCTTCTCCGTGAGAAAATCCGTATTTTTTCAGTGCGTAGCGTTTCCATTTGGCAAGGGAGTGTACGATCTCGGCGTTGCTTCCTTCGATAGCCTTGATATCAAAGCTTACCGGGCGCTCTACACCATTAAGGTTGTCGTTAAGGCCGGATTCCGGTGCTACAAATGTTGGAGCGGATACTCGAAGAAGGTTCAGCTTCTGGGAGAGTGTCTGCTGGAAGAAATCTTTTACTGTTTTGATCGCAATCTGTGTGTCATGGAGGTTCAGGTCTGCATGATAGGTTGCGGGGATTGTGATTGTATTCATTATCGGCTCCTCCTGATGATTTTTAGGCTTATTGCTCTGTGGGGTATTATAGCAGAAAATGGGTGGAGTGGCAATATAATGAGAGGGGAAGTCTTTTGAGGTATCGTAGAAAAATACTGGGTATTAAATGCCTGGTGTGATATACTGAAAAAAATGCTTATGTTTACGACGGAAATATAAATATCCGTTTTGACGGATAGAATGGAGGGAGCTTATGGCAGGTCAAAGGTGTCAGGTTTGTGGGGGTAAGGTTGTAAATGGCAGGTGTTCATTATGCGGGATGCCTTACAGAAATGATGAGGCGTTATATCATCTGAATGAGCCCCGGGAGATACATTATAAACATGCTTCCGCCAAAGTGCGGGATATGATGCGGCAGTATGGACAGGATGCTGATCAAACAACACAACGTAACGGAAACGTAAACCGGAATACGAACGTAAACCGGAATACGAACGCAAACCGGAATACGAACGCAAACCGGAATACGAACGCAAACCGGAATACAAACATAAACCGGAATACAAATGCAAGCCGCAATACCGATTTGAATCGGAATCTAACCGGAAGCCGGAATACAGGTGCAGCAGCCGGACGTAAGACTGCAGCGGCGGTTAATACCAGGAATAAAACAACGGTGGGCAGAAATCGTGCAGAAGTTTTAGATCAGGGAAAAAAACAGCAAAAAAAAGAGCAGAAAAGCAGCGGGGCAGGCTGGATCATATGGTTTATAGTGACACTGGCCATTCTGCTTCCGAAATTATGGGATTTTCTTGCAGACTGGATCGGAACGAATTTGTGAGAATATTTCTGCAGTGAGATCAGGCAGTGCTAAGTGTCTGTATTTTCGTGTATACAGAAATATCCCTTTTCTTTTCTTCTCAGCTGTGTTATACTCATGCCTAGCACAACATATAGATGAAAAACAATATATAGAGGACATAGGTACTATATATAGTATTTTAGCATAGCGGCTTATATATAGCACAGGGAGGGATGAGCAATGTTATATGTGATCAAAAAAGATGGGACAAGAGAGGAGTTTAATCCGCAGAAGATCGTGGCTGCCGTGAACAAATCCGCAGAGCGTATTCTTTATACTTTTTCAGACGAGGAGAAGGATTTTATCTGCCGTTTTGCCCAGGAGCATGCGGATTCCCTTGGAAAGAATGAGATCGAGATCCAGGAGATGCATAACATCGTGGAGGGGGCTCTGGAGCGTGTGAATCCGGCAGTTGCCAAGAGCTACCGTGATTATCGGAATTACAAGCTGGATTTTATCCATATGATGGATGATGTCTATACCAAGAGTCAGGCAATCCGTTATATCGGTGATAAAAGTAATGCCAATACAGACAGTGCCCTTGTTGCCACGAAACGAAGTTTGATCTTTAATGAGCTGAACAAGGAACTCTACCGGAAGTTTTTTATGAACCGTAATGAGCTTCAGGCATGTAAGGACGGCTACATTTATATTCATGACCAGTCTGCACGTCTGGATACCATGAATTGCTGTCTGTTCGATGTGGCAGCTGTTTTAAGTGGTGGTTTTGAGATGGGCAATGTCTGGTATAACGAGCCGAAGACTCTGGATACAGCCTTTGATGTTATGGGGGATATCATTCTCAGTACAGCAGCACAGCAGTATGGTGGCTTTACAGTGCCGGAGGTTGATAAGATCCTGGCACCGTATGCAAAGAAAAGCTATGATAAATATATTTCCGAATTTATGAAATACTCGGATGAGAGCTGGAGTGGCCGCGAGGAGCGAGCTATTGAATATGCTCTTGATAAGGTCCGCAGGGATTATGACCAGGGATGGCAGGGAATTGAGTACAAGCTGAATACCGTCGGTTCTTCCAGAGGAGATTATCCGTTTGTTACGGTGACACTTGGTCTCGGAACCGAGCAGTTTGAGAAGATGTGCACGATTTCCCTTCTTGAGGTCCATCAGGGAGGACAGGGGAAGGCCGGACATAAGAAACCGGTACTTTTCCCGAAAATCGTATTCCTTTATGACAAGGAGATCCATGGTCCCGGAAAGTGCTGTGAGGATATTTTTGAGGCTGGTGTGGAGTGTTCCTCCAAGACCATGTATCCGGACTGGCTGTCTATGTCCGGTGCGGGATACATTTCCAGTATGTACAGGAAATACAAGAAGGTCATCAGCCCGATGGGATGCCGTGCTTTCTTAAGTCCGTGGTATGAGCGTGGCGGTATGGAGCCGGCGGATGAGAATGATACGCCTGTTTTTGTGGGACGTTTTAACATTGGTGCGGTAAGTCTTCATCTTCCGATGATACTTGCCAAGGCCAGAGCAGAGAGCAGAGATTTCTATGAGGTTCTGGATTTCTATCTGGAAATGATCCGTAACCTGCATATCCGCACTTACGAATATCTGGGACAGATGCGTGCATCCACCAACCCGCTTGCATACTGTGAAGGCGGTTTCTACGGCGGACATCTGAAACCGAATGAAAAGATTGGCAAGATCCTGAAGCCTATGACAGCTTCCTTCGGTATCACAGCGTTAAATGAGCTTCAGGAACTTTACAATGGCAAATCCATTGCCGAGGATGGGGCGTTTGCTCTGGAGGTCCTGAAATATATCAATGACAAGGTAAATCAGTACAAGAAGGAAGATGGTTATCTTTATGCGATCTACGGAACACCGGCAGAGAGTCTTTGTGGCCTGCAGGTAGAGCAGTTCCGTAAGATGTATGGAATCATTGAGGGCGTTTCTGACAGACCATATGTGAGCAACAGCTTCCACTGCCATGTAACAGAGGATGTAACTCCGATCGAGAAACAGGATCTGGAGGGACGTTTCTGGGAACTCTGCAATGGAGGTAAGATTCAGTATGTACGTTATCCGATCGGCTACAATAAGGAAGCTATCCGTACACTGATCCGCAGAGCCATGGATCTGGGATATTATGAGGGAGTGAACCTTTCTCTTGCATACTGTGACGATTGTGGTCATGAGGAACTGGAGATGGATGTATGCCCTGTCTGCGGTTCTAGAAACCTGACCAAGATCGACCGTATGAACGGATATCTTTCCTACAGCCGTGTCCATGGAGATACCCGCCTGAATGAGGCGAAGATGGCTGAGATCGCTGAGCGAAAATCTATGTAAATACTGGCTGCCCGATCAACTGTGGAACAGTGATCGGACAGCCAGACAGTATAAAAATATCCCGCAGAGCTGCCGGTAAGACCAGCAGCCGTCTGCGGGATATTTTTATGTAAAGTGAAGTTTTATAGTTCACTTTGTATTCTGAGTCCGTAAAATGATCATTTAATGATAGTTCCGGTTTTCTCACGGTAGCCGTCTTTTGCATGGGCCATGTCTGTGATGATGGTACGGCGTCCGGTTCCCTTCTCCACGAAGGAAACACCTGCTTCGATCTTAGGAAGCATGGAGCCTGCCGCAAACTGTTTGCCGGCAATATATTTCTTGGCATCTTCTGTGGAAATAGTATCCAGATAAGATTCGTGATCCGTATTATGGTCAAGGCTTACTTTCTCGACGCTTGTAAGGATCATCAGAGTGTCAGCGTTCAGTTCTTCTGCAAGAAGTCCTGCTGCCAGGTCTTTCTCGATGATGGCGCTGGCACCATTCAGCTGAGTTCCCTGCTCAAGAACCGGGATTCCGCCACCGCCTGCAGCAATGACGATCTGCTCTGCTGCAGAGAGGACCTTTACGGTTTCAATCTCTACGATCTTCTGTGGCTTCGGTGCTGCAAGGATACGTCTGTACTGGCCCTCGCCCACCTTTGTGACAAAGTTTCCTTTTTCTTCTTCAGCTTCGGCCTCTTCTGCGTTAAGAACACGTCCAATGATCTTCTCCGGCTCTGCAAATGCTTCATCGTATGGATCGATGACAACCTGTGTCAGAACTGTGCTGACCGGTTTGTAGATCCCTCTGGAGATAAGCTCGGCACGGATGGCGTTCTGAAGGTCATAGCCGATATAACCCTGGCTCATGGCGGAACATACGGACATTGGTGCAAATGTATAATCAGGATGTGCCTTACCGAATTCATTCATTGCGGTGTGGATCATCCCTACCTGCGGACCGTTGCTGTGGGAGATCACTACGCGGGTTCCCTCCTCTACCAGATCTGCGATTACCTTCGCTGCGAGTTTTGTAGCTGTTTTTTGCTCTGGAAGTGTGGTGCCAAGTGCCCGGTGGCCTAATGCAACTACTACGGTTTTTTCGCTCATAGGAAATACCTCGTTTCTCTTAAAAATTGGAATGAAATCAGTTACTGTATTCAGTAACGAGTACATCGAAAACGATGCACGAGTATTATATTTTATTATAAAAGACCTATGTGGGAAATGCAATAGAAAATCGAGTGTTTTCCGAGACAGGAAAAACCGCCTGATCCAGTCAGACGGTTTGATTCCTACTATTTTTTGAGGGGGGAGATAGAGAGTGGTTTTTCATCTATCCAACACCTATTATATAGAGAAAATATGTTTAAAATATGTCGTTAATCTAAAAGAAATGGAAAATTTATAAAGAAAGTTTAAACAAACTTTATAATTTTTATATCCGGTTGCACATGGTCTGGGAATGTGATACATTGAAAAAGTCTTGATCCTGCATTCTGCGGGATCTGTTCACGCATCGTTTCGATGCAGAAATCCATTTTATTTTATCGAAAAAACACTGATCATGCACCATTTGCCGGGGAGGGATGCCTTTGTCTGTGGAAAAGTAAGTTTCTGTAAAAAAAACATGTGTATAAGAAATGCCAGATCAGGCAGAAATGAGGAAGAGCCATGAAAAACAGAATATGGAAACAGATGAAGAAAGTCGGAATTGTGACAGTGCTGACAGGAGTCATGCTGGGAGGAACAATAGAACCGAAGCTGATCCTGGGAGCAGATTTTTTGCCGGGACAGGCACCGTTTATCGATCAGAGTGTGTTCTGGAAAAACATAGAATCCGGACAGGCGGAGCTTGGGATCCGGATTCGCGGCCTGAATGAATGGCTGTCCGGGAGAAGGTTTTCGGAGGATAAGGAGAAAAATGAGAAGTGGGACGATGAACTTCAGAAGATTGAAGATCCATCGGTGGAGCAGGAAGAAGAGATAGAACCGGAGCTGCCGGAGGATGACTTGCAGCAGGAAGAAGAGCCAGAACAGGAGCTGCCGGAGGATGACTTGCAGCAGGAAGAAGAGCCAGAACAGGAACTTCCAAAGGATGAGGATGACTTGCAGCAGGAAGAGAAGGCAGAACAGGAATTGCCGGTGGATAAGGTTGTGGAAGGAATCGGAATAGAAATGGAGGAAGGATATGAGCACGTGGAGCAGCTGGCATCCGGGGAAACAGTACAGCCGGAGGATGAAGAGCAGGAGAAAACGGGTCCGCTCACACCGGAAGGAACGTCGACCGGAGGGGAAAATGTAGGGAATGAAGAGGAAGATGAGTCTGAGGAGACGCAAAAGCTGACGCTGGTCACGTATATTTCGGAGTATTTTGTTCCGGAAACGGATTCTGTCCCGAAAAATATGGCTGCACAGCAGATTTCTGTAAGGAGCCAGAGCGGTGAAGCTACAGAGATCACAAAGCTGGAAAGCGTGCTGAACGTGGAGCAGAACGGGCAGGATGAGATCTTTTTCCGTATCCCGCTGATCCTGCGGCAGGAATACCGTTTTCCGGCAGAGAAAAGCAGTTATCCTGTGACTCAGGAGGAACCGCTTCAGAAGGACTGTACCGGTGCGGGAACCTTTCTCATGACAGAAGAAAACGGGGAAGAGCTGGTGATCGCAGAGGGGATCTCGCCTATGCTGGACGTGGAGGCTGCTGAGGCTGATATGGAATTGTCGGTAATTGCACAGAATGAAAAAATGAAAGCAGGGCAGACCATCCGTTATCAGGTGGAGATCGCTAATACCGGAAAACTGGATCTTGCAGATATCCGTCTATTCAGCAGCCTTTCCTGCCCTAAGATCCGGCAGATGTGGGAAGATGCAGAAGGCCTTCTGACAGAAGGGGCAGTGGCGGAATTTGCGGAATTAAAAGCCGGAGAGAGCAGGAGCTTTTATGTACAGGCGCCGCTTCTGGATGAACAGGAAAAAGATCTGGAGCACCAGGTGGAAGCAGAGGCCAGGGTAAAGGGCAGAGCAGCGGAGGTGATCCGGAAGAACGCCACCACTATAAATAGTCTGGAGGCACTGAAGGCGGATCTTTCTGTAAAGAAAACTGCAGACAAAGAAACCGCTGCACCGGGTGAGACTGTGACCTATCAGATCTGTATCGTGAATACTGGTGAAAAAACGCTTCATTCGGTTGTGGGAACGGAGCGCTTTCAGGCGGCTGGGATCCATGCACAGTTTCTGGAGCAGGAAGGTGTAACGCTCAACAGCAGCCGTACAAAGGCAATGATCCAACAGATCCCGCCGGGAGAGGCAGTTTCTCTTCAGGCCGTGGTGAAGATCCCGGAAAGAACAGCGGATCAGAAGCTTTTTAACCAGGTGACGGTCACAAGCCAGGAAACTGGAGAGCGATCGATGGAGGCCTCCGCTTCTGTCATAGTAAAAGGAAAGGTAACCGTTACGCCGGAAGAAAGGCTTTTTCTGCAAAGTGATGATCAGGATCCGGCTTCCGGTCAGACACAGATGGCAAGAGCAGCGTCTACACATCCGAAGACAGAAGATGATACCAGGAGGGATTTGTGGACGCTTCTGGCAGTGACAGCTTTGGTGACTGTGCTGGGCGGTATCTGGCTCCGGAAAAAATATGCGGATATTTATGAGAAAAGCTGATGTTACTGAGAACGGAGTGAACGGTAACAAGCTGACATTTTACAAGGCGGCCGTGCCTCAAAGAAACGTTGAAAACAGGGGGGAGGTGTGCTATTCTATATGGTATGTACAGAAAACAAAAATAGTATATTTCCCGCCTCCGGTGTGCTGCCCGTCAGAACGGAAAAAGGGAAAATGGAGGAGAAAAATGAATCTTTTATCCTTATTGGAACATCTTGAATACAAATGCCTTCAGGGAAGTACAGAGCAGGAGGTTTCTTCTGTTGTATATGATTCCCGCAAAGTAGAAGAAGGGAGCCTTTTTATCTGCATCAGAGGTGCGGTCGTGGATGGACATAAATTTATACCTGATGTTGTGGCAAAGGGTGCGAAGACACTAATCGTGGAAGAAGCGGTGGAGGCACCGGAGGATGTGACAGTGATCCAGGTAGAGGATACCCGTTACGCCATGGCCTTTATTTCAGCAGCATGGTTCGGACATCCGGCAGAAAAGCTCAAAACCATCGGTATCACCGGAACCAAAGGAAAAACAACTACAACCTATATGGTGAAATCAATCCTTGAGAATGCCGGATATAAGGTTGGTCTGATCGGAACCATCGAGGCTGTTATCGGGGAGAAGCATATCCCGGCAGCCAACACGACACCGGAATCCTATATGGTACAGAAATATTTTCATGATATGGTAGAAGCAGGCTGCGATGCGGTCGTTATGGAGGTTTCCTCACAGGGACTGATGCTTCACAGGACCCAGGGATTTGTGTTTGATTTTGGAATTTTCACAAATATTGAACCAGATCATATCGGACCGAATGAGCACAAGGACTTTGATGATTATCTGCACTGCAAATCCATGCTTCTCAGACAGTGTAAGGTTGGTATCGTAAATCGTGACGATGAACACTTTGACCGCATTATCGAAGGCCATACCTGTAAACTTGAAACCTATGGATTTTCCGAAAAAGCAGATCTCCGTGCAGAGGATGCCAGACTCGTTGGAAGAAAGGGCTATCTGGGAATTTCCTATCATGTTAAGGGACTTATGGATTTTCCTGTGGAGATCGATATTCCAGGTAAGTTCAGCATTTACAATTCTCTGACTGCCATTGCCATCTGCCGTCATTTTAAAGTATCCGAGGAGAATATCATCAAAGCTCTGAAGGTGGCCAGGGTCAAAGGCCGTATTGAGATGATCAAGGTATCTGACGAATTCACACTGATGATCGATTACGCACATAATGCCATGGCGCTGGAGAGCCTTCTCGGAACACTGAAGGAATATGATCCGCACAGACTGGTATGCCTGTTTGGCTGTGGCGGAAACCGTTCCAAGCTGCGCCGTTATGAGATGGGTGAGGTTTCAGGAAAGATGGCAGATCTGACCATCATTACTTCAGATAATCCGCGAGATGAGGATCCACAGGCCATCATCGATGATATCAAGATCGGAATGGCAAAAACAGATGGAAAATATGTAGAGATCCCGGATCGTAAAGAGGCGATCGCCTACGCGATCCATCATGGTGAGCCGGGAGATATCATCGTCCTTGCCGGAAAGGGCCATGAGGATTATCAGGAGATCAAGGGTAAGAAATATCCCATGGATGAGCGTGTACTGATCCGGGAGATCCTGGAAGAAGATCAGAAAGCGTAAATGGATGATCTATGCAGATGTGATCATTGATATTTCTCATGAAAAGCTGGACCGGGATTTTCAGTATCGTGTACCTGAGGAGCTGGTGCAGGCAATAAAACCCGGAGTTGTGGTCACAGTGCCCTTCGGAAAGGGAAATACCCTTCGGAAAGGCTATGTGACCGGGATCTCCGGAACGGCAAAATATGATGCGTCAAAGCTCAAGGAGATCCGGGGAGTGTCCACAGACAGTGAGACAACAGAATCCCGGCTGATCGCACTTGCGGCCTGGATGAAGGAGACCTATGGCTCCACCATGATCCAGGCACTGAAAACAGTTCTGCCTGTAAAAGACAAGGTCCGTGCAAAAGAGAAAAGACTGATCCTTTTTACAGGGAAAAAGGAAGAGGGGCAGGCACTTCTTGGCAAGCTGGAAGGCAGCCGCTTTAAAGCACGTGAGCGGTTCCTTCGGGCAATCCTGGAGGCCGGGAGCCTGGATTATACCTATGCCTCCAAAGAGCTTGGGGCAGGCATTTCCGTTCTTGATTTTTTTGAAAAAAAAGGTCTGATAACTATTGAAAGTCAGGAAATGTATCGCATTCCCGAGGGGCTCGGCCTGGTGAAGGAGAACATGGAACTGAGTCTGAACCAGGAACAGCTCTTGGCGGCAGAGCAGATTTTTCGGGAATGGCAGGAGCCGGACCCAAGGCCTGCACTTCTTTTCGGAGTGACCGGAAGCGGAAAGACCCAGGTTTATATGCGCCTGATCCAGAAGGTACTGGAGGAGGGAAAACAGGCAATCGTGCTGATCCCTGAGATCGCGCTTACTTATCAGACAGTCAGGCGCTTTTATGCCATGTTCGGAGATAAGGTTTCGGTTCTGAACTCCAGACTTTCCCAGGGAGAACGTTATGATCAGTTCAAAAGAGCAAAACGTGGTGAGATCCAGGTGATGGTAGGACCCAGATCCGCACTGTTCACACCGTTTTCAGATCTGGGACTGATCGTTATCGACGAAGAGCATGAACTCACCTACAAAAGTGAGAATACGCCAAGGTACCATGCACGTGAGACTGCCATTGAGAGGGCACGAATGGAACATGCCCGTGTGGTCATGGGATCAGCCACTCCGTCATTGGAAGCCTACAGTCATGCCTGTGACGGAGAATATCTTCTGGTAAAGTTAAATGCACGTTATGAGGAAAGGCCTCTTCCACAGGTATCAATCGTGGATCTTCGGGAAGAATTAAAGAAAGGAAACCGCTCGGTACTGAGTCTGGAGCTGAAGAGGGATCTGGAGCAGGTCCTTGAAAGAAGAGAACAGGCCATGCTGTTTCTGAACCGGAGAGGATATGCGGGCTTTGTTTCCTGCAGAGCCTGCGGTCACGTTATGAAATGTCCCCACTGTGATGTATCTCTAAGTGAACACAATGGCAATCGTCTGATTTGTCATTACTGCGGCTATGAGACTGTGAAACCGGAAATCTGTCCGTCCTGTGGTTCACCGCACATTGGTGGATTTAAGGCAGGAACCCAGCAGATCGAGAAGGTCATTGAAAAAGAATTCCCGAAAGCCAGGGTACTTCGAATGGATTTTGATACCACAAGGACCAAGGACAGCTATGAGAAGATCCTGGCTTCTTTTGCAAAGCATGAGGCAGATATTCTGGTGGGGACCCAGATGATCGTCAAGGGACATGATTTTCCGAATGTGACCCTGGTAGGAGTGATCGCAGCAGATCTTTCGCTGAATATGGATGACTATCACTGCGGGGAGCGTACATTCCAGCTTCTGACTCAGGCAGTTGGACGTTCCGGCAGAGGGAATCGGCCGGGGCAGGCGGTGATCCAGACATATCAGCCGGAGCATTACAGTATCCAGGCTGCGGCTATTCAGGATTATGAGAAATTTTATAAAGAAGAAATGGGGTATCGGATGCTTCTGGACTATCCGCCGGCAGCCCATATGATGACTGTTTTTGGCGCCTGCCAGGATGAAGAACTTCTGAAAAATGCCATGTATTATATAGAAGTTTTTATCCGCAGGGTAAGTCCGAAGGAAGAGCTTCACATGATCGGACCTGCAGCTGCATCGGTAGGTAAGGTAAAGGATGTTTATCGTCAGGTGATCCATCTGAAGCACAGGGATATCTGTTTTCTCACAGCAGTCAGAGAGAAGCTGGAGAAATATATAGAGATAAATTCCGGATTCCGGAAAATATACATTCAATTTGATATGAATTAAAGGAGAAGAAAAATGGCACTTAGAACAATCCGTGTACAGGGGGATTCTGTACTGACAAAAAAATCCCGGACAGTAGACAAAATGACACCGAGGATCGGGGAACTGATCACAGATATGCTGGATACCATGTATGATGCAATGGGTGTTGGCCTCGCTGCACCACAGGTAGGAATCCTGAAACGTATCGTTGTCATCGATGTAGGTGAGGGCCCGATCGTGCTGATCAATCCGGAGATCCTTGAGACAAGCGGCGAGCAGACCGGTGACGAGGGATGCCTGAGCGTTCCGGGAATGGCAGGACAGGTAACACGTCCGAACTATGTGAAGGTAAAAGCACTTGATGTAAATATGGATGAACAGATCTACGAGGGAGAGGGCCTTCTGGCAAGAGCGTTCTGTCATGAGATTGACCATCTGGATGGAAAAATGTATACAGAACTTGTGGAGGGAGAACTTCACAAGGTAACTTATGATGAAGAAGACTAAAGGCGGGATACTATGAAGATTATTTATATGGGAACTCCGGACTTTGCGGTGGCGCCTCTTGTAGCACTGGCAGAGAACGGATATGAAGTGGAGGCTGTGATCACACAGCCGGACAAACCGAAGGGCAGAGGCAAAACTATGATGCCTACTCCTGTAAAAGAAGAAGCACTGAAACACGGGATCCCGGTACTGCAGCCGGTGAAGGTAAGAGATCCTGAATTTGTGGAAGAACTGAAAAATCTTGCACCGGACATCATCATTGTTGCGGCATTCGGGCAGATCATTCCAAAGAGCATCCTGGATATGCCGAGATTCGGATGTATCAATATCCATGCGTCTCTGCTTCCTAAATATCGTGGAGCTGCACCGATCCAGCAGGCGGTGATCGACGGTGAAAAAGAATCCGGCGTTACCATTATGCAGATGGGAACCGGTCTGGATACCGGTGATATGATTTCCAGGATCGTGGTTCCGCTTGCCAAAGATGAGACAGGTGGAAGCTTGTTTGATAAGCTCGCACAGGCAGGTGCAGAGCTTCTGGTACAGACTTTACCGTCCATTTTTGACGGAACTGCAACCCGCGAGAAACAGCCGGAGGAGAGTCCAACACCATATGCTGCCATGATCTCCAAAAAAATGGGGCTTCTGGATTTCAGCAAAAATGCGGAAGAACTGGAGCGTCTGGTAAGAGGCCTTGATCCATGGCCAAGCGCTTTTACCTTTATCAATGGAAAAACATTGAAGGTCTGGAAGAGCTCTGTTCTGGAAAAACAGGCACAGGAAGCACCGGGAACTGTGATAGCCGCTGACAAAGGAGGAATCCAGGTAGCATGCGGCCAGAAGGTACTCGTGTTCCATGAAGTGCAGCTGGAAGGCAAAAAACGCATGGAAGCGGATGCGTTCCTTCGGGGATATCAGTTGAAACCAGGAGACATGTTCAGAGATTCCAGGGAGTGATGAGTTATGTACGGATATGGTTATTACGGATGGGGAATGGACCCCACGATTCTTTTACTTGTGATCGGAATGCTTCTTTCTCTTGCGGCATCCGCGAAGCTGCGCAGTACCTTTGCAGTCTATAAAAAGGTCCGGAGCCATTCAGGTATCACCGGTGCGGAAGCTGCACAGAGGATCCTGAGAGCGGCTGGGATCACAGACGTACAGGTGGTTCCAATCCGCGGAAGTCTTACGGATCACTATGATCCGAGAACGAAAACGGTTTCCCTTTCAGAAGATATTTATGGAAGAAATTCTCTGGCGGCTGTGGGGGTGGCAGCACATGAATGTGGCCATGCGATCCAGGATGCGATCAATTATGCACCACTCAATATCCGTTCAGCCATTGTACCTGCCGCAAATATTGGTTCCCAGCTTTCATGGCCGCTGTTTATCGCAGGGCTGATCTTTTCCATTGATCCGCTGGTAACTCTGGGAATTGTTTTGTTTTCACTGGCAGTACTGTTTCAGCTGGTGACACTTCCGGTTGAGATCAATGCGTCTTCCAGAGCGCTTAAAATGCTGGAAAGTACAGGTATCTTAGGTGCAGATGAAAAAAGGGGTGCAAGAAAAGTACTTACAGCGGCGGCGCTTACCTATGTGGCAGCTCTGGCGGCATCTATTCTGCAGCTTCTGAGACTGATTATCCTTGCAGGAGGTAGAGATCGTGATTAGCAGCGGAGTAAATACCAGAGAACTGATCCTTGAGATCCTGTTACAGATCGAGGAGGAGGGTGAGCACAGCCATATTGCGATTCGGAATGCGCTTTCCAAATATCAGTTTCTTCCGAAACAGGAACGTAGCTTTATTACAAGAGTATGTGAGGGAACCCTGGAATACAGGATCTATATTGATTATGTCATCGATTCTTTTTCCAAGGTTTCTGTAAACAAGATGAAACCGCAGATCCGCGAGATCCTGAGAAGTGCGGTATATCAGTTGAAATTTATGGACAGTGTTCCGGACAGTGCAGTATGCAATGAAGCGGTAAAGCTGGCACAGCGAAAAGGCTTTTATAATCTAAAGCCCTTTGTCAACGGGGTGCTCCGTACGATCGCAAGAGAGATCGGTGATCTGGAGCTTCCTTCCAGGGAAGAAAACGAAGTCCGTTATCTTTCCGTGAAATATTCCATGCCGGAATATCTGGTAGAAAAATGGAAAGCAGCCTACGGAGTGAAGACTACGGAGAGGATCCTGGAGGATTTTCTGACAGAAAGACCGATCACAGTACGGTGCCGTACTCATAAGGCGTCTCTGAGAGAAATCGTCACCAGTCTGAAGTCTCAGGGAGTGACAGTAGAACAGGCTCCTTATCTTCCCTATGCACTGAAGATTTCCGATTACAATCATATTCTGACACTAGAGACATTCCTTCAGGGAAAGATCCTGGTGCAGGATGTAAGCTCTATGCTTGTAGCGGAAGCTGCAAGTCCGAAAAAAGGCGACCATATCATCGACATGTGCGCTGCGCCAGGTGGAAAAAGCATCCATGCGGCAGACAAAATGGGGGATTACGGAAATGTGGATGCCAGAGATGTAAGTCAGTATAAGGCAGATCTTATCGAAGAAAACATCCACAGGACCGGAGTGATCAACGTGGAAGCCAGAGTTCAAGATGCAACGGTATATGATCCGGATTCCGAACAGGCTGCGGATATTGTGATCGCGGATGTACCGTGCTCCGGTTATGGTGTTATCGGCAAGAAACCGGAAATCAAATACCGGGCAACTCCGCAGAAACAGGAAGAGATCGTAATGCTCCAGAGAATGATCCTGGATAAGGCTGCAAAGTATGTGAAACCGGATGGAACGCTGATCTTCAGCACATGTACCATTGCCCGGGAAGAAAACGAAGAAAATGTATTATGGTTTTTAAAGAACTATCCGTACCGGCTGGAAAGCCTGGATCCGTATATTCCGGAGGAACTGCACTGTAAATCCACGAAGCTTGGCTATCTGCAGCTTCTGCCGGGAATACATAAGACGGATGGATTCTTTATTGCCAGATTCAGAAGGAAATAACAGAAAATGACAGATGTAAAATCCATGACCATGGAGGAATTGAAGGAATTCATGACAAAGATCGGTGAAAAGCCTTTCAGGGCGAAACAGATCTATGCATGGCTTCACCAGCAGCTGGTTACCTCCTGGGATGAAATGACAAATCTTTCCAAAAGCCTCAGGGAAAAGCTTTCGGCTTATCCGATCACAGCGCTGACCCAGGCAGATGTAAGGATCTCAAAAATTGACGGAACCAGAAAATATCTGTTCCGGCTGGAAGATGGAAATGTGATCGAGAGTGTTCTCATGCGGTATCATCACGGAAATTCTGTGTGCATTTCTTCTCAGGTGGGCTGCCGTATGGGATGCAGATTCTGTGCATCTACCATCGGAGGACTGACCAGATGCCTGAAACCGTCCGAGATGCTGGATCAGATTTACCGTATCCAGGCAGATACCGGTGAACGTGTGGCCAATGTAGTTGTGATGGGAACCGGTGAGCCGATGGATAATTATGACAATCTTGTCCGTTTTGTCCGGATCCTTACCGACGAAAACGGTCTTGGGATCAGTCAGAGAAATGTGACGGTTTCTACCTGTGGGATCGTGCCGAAGATGTATGATCTGGCTGAAGAAAAGCTTCAGATCACTCTGGCACTTTCCCTTCATGCTCCAAATGATGAAAAACGACAGGAACTGATGCCGATCGCGAATAAGTATTCCATGGATGAGGTTCTGGATGCCTGCAGAAATTATTTTGACAAAACAGGCCGAAGGATCACCTTTGAGTACAGTCTTGTAGCCGGCGTCAACGACAGTGAAGAAGATGCGAGACAGCTGGCAGGCCGTATAAAAGGCATCAATTGCCATGTAAATCTGATTCCGGTCAATCCCATCAAGGAACGCTCCTATGTGAGGTCTACTCGACAGGCTGTGGAGAATTTCAAAATAAAACTTGAAAAATACGGAATTAATGTTACTATTAGAAGGGAAATGGGCAGCGATATCGACGGTGCCTGTGGACAGCTAAGAAAAAGTTACATGGAAAAAACAGAAAGCGAGAAGTGACATGAGGATATACTCAGCTACTGATGTAGGGCAGAAGCGGAAGATGAATCAGGATTACGTGTTTGCATCTGAAGGTCCGGTTGGAAATCTGCCTAATCTTTTCACAGTCGCGGACGGAATGGGCGGACATAACGCCGGTGACTATGCATCCTCACATGCAGTACGGATCCTTGTGGATGAAATCCGTGAAGATGCGGATTACAATCCTGTGAAGGTTATTCGTCATGCGATCGAAGCTGCGAACACGGAGATCAGAAACCGTGCGCAGGAAGACGAAAACCTCCGGGGCATGGGAACCACTATGGTGGTGGCGACTATTGTAGATCAGTATGCCTATGTAGCCAATGTGGGTGACAGCCGTTTATATGTGATCCAGGACGGGATCCGCCAGGTCACCAGAGATCATTCCCTAGTACAGGAAATGGTGAGAATGGGCGAGATCAGCGAAGCGGAAGCACGGAATCATCCGGATAAGAACATCATTACAAGGGCACTTGGCGCGGAGAAAACGGTGGATGTGGATTTCTTTGATCTGAAACTTGAAAAAGGATGTACGATCCTGATGTGTTCAGACGGTCTCAGCAATATGGTTGAAGATGAGAAGATCCAGGAGATCATATCCGATCCGGAAGCAGATATTGATCAGAAGGGCAGTGCGCTCCTTCGGGAAGCAAATCAGAATGGTGGTAAGGATAATATTGCAGTCGTACTGGTAGAGCCATTCACGAATGAGGTGGAAGCATGTTGAAGACGGGAATGATCATAGCCGAGCGCTATGAGATCGTAGGAAAAATCGGAACTGGCGGAATGGCAGATGTCTATAAGGCTATGGACCATAAGCTGAACCGTTTTGTTGCCGTGAAGGTCCTGAAACCGGAGTTTCGGGAAGACACCACGTTTATAAAGAAATTCAGAAGTGAGGCCCAGGCGGCAGCTGGTCTTACACATCCGAATATCGTCAATGTATTTGACGTAGGAGATGACGGCGGTGTTTATTACATTGTTATGGAACTGATCGAGGGTATCACTCTGAAGGAATACATCTCCAAGAAGGGAAAGCTTTCCATTAAAGAGGCTACAAGTATCGCAATCCAGGTTTCTATGGGTCTGGAGGCGGCACACAGCCATGGTATCGTTCACAGAGATGTGAAACCCCAGAATATCATTATCTCCACAGATGGTAAAGTAAAGGTGACAGACTTTGGAATTGCCAGAGCTGCATCTTCCAATACGATCAGCTCCAATGTAATGGGATCTGTACATTACAGCTCACCTGAGCAGGTGAGAGGCGGATACAGCGATGAGAAGAGCGATATCTATTCTCTTGGAATCACACTGTATGAGATGGTTACAGGAAGAGTTCCTTTTGACGGAGATACCACTGTGGCGATCGCTATCAAGCATCTGCAGGAAGAGATGGTTCCGCCAAGTGTTTATACACCGGACCTTCCGTACAGTCTGGAGCAGATCATTCTGAAATGTACACAGAAAAGTGTAGATCGTCGTTACAGCCGTATGGAGGATGTGATCGCAGACCTGAAGCATTCTCTGATCGATCCCCAGGGTGATTTTGTAAAGCTTACTACAGTTGACAACGATGCCAAGACGGTTGTGATCTCAGAAGAAGAGCTTGGTGAGATCAAACATACACCGAAGCAGATCACAAAACCGGAGATCACCGCACTTGAGGAAGAAAAATACGACGATAACGATTACGATGATGCAGAGGAAGAATACAGACCGAGATCCGAGCATAGATCCGGAAAGAAAAAGAAGCATCATGGTTCCGGAAGAGGCCTGACGATTGCGGCACTGATCGGAGGTGCAGTCCTTCTGATCGTTCTTGTGGTAGTGCTTGGACGTGCCGCAGGACTGTTTGGAACCGGCAGCAGCGGAGCTGCAGACAGCAGCAAGGCAGAAGCGAAGCAGGAATCAGCAGCTGACGGTCTGGCAACTGTTCCTGATCTTGTAGGCAAGACAGAGGAAGAGGCTAAAACACTTGCAAACGATGCACATCTGGGTGTCCAGATGGCCGGTGAGGAGGCATCCGATCAGGAAAAAGGCAGGATCTCCCGTCAGGAGACAGCGGCGGGAACACAGGTTGAAGCCAATACAACTGTGAAATACTGGGTAAGCACCGGAACAGCACAGATTACGATCCCAGATCTGGATGGACGTACAGGAATCGATGCACAGCAGACTCTGGAAGATCTTGGACTTCAGGTAAATGTCCAGAAAGAATACAGCGACACAGATGACAACGGATATGCACTGGTAGATCCGGGATATGTTTACAATGTCGAGCCGGCAGCAGGTACTTCTGTGCAGGCAGGCTCTTCTGTAACACTGACAGTCAGTCGAGGGGTTGATTATGGCGATAATGCTGAGGTTCCGAGTGTTGTAGGAATGACCAAGGATGATGCGCTTACTACTTTAGGTAAATTTATTGATATCCAGATAACAGAACAGCAGAGTACAGAAGCTGCAGGTACAGTTATCGCACAGGATCCGGAAGCCTATGCGGCAGCAGACCCGGATCAGCCGATCAGCATTACTATCAGCTCCGGTGACAAGGCTCCATCCACAGACAGCGCAGCATCTGCAGATAGTACAGCATCTACAGACAGTACAGCATCCACAGACAGTACAGCATCTGCGGACAGCACAGTATCCACAACTACATCTACAGCAGATGTCAATGCAAACACAGGCTGGAAATGTACACAGACACTGGATACCCCGTCCGGCTACAAGGGAGGCGCAATCCGTCTGGAACTGATCCAGGACGTAAACGGTGAGCCTAAGGCATCCACTATCATTGATGGACAGAATATCAGCTTCCCGTATCAGCTTGATATCTCAGGTGCTGAGGGCGTTACCTCAGGAACTATCTATCTCTATGAAGAGAAGGACGGAGATTATCAGCAGCTTGGAACCTACACGGTTACATTCAAGAAAGCTGAGTGATCATGCAGGGAAAGATAATCAAAGGTATTGCCGGATTCTACTACGTATATGCAGAAGACGGCAATACATATGAATGCAGAGCCAAGGGAATTTTCCGTAAGGATAAATTCAAGCCTCTGGTAGGTGACAATGTGGACATTACAGTTCTGGATGAAAAGGAACTGGAGGGAAGTGTGACGGAGATCCACAAGCGGAAGAATTCTCTGATCCGTCCGGCTGTGGCCAATGTAGATCAGGCACTGGTGATCTTTGCCATGGATAATCCGAAGCCGAACTTCATGCTTTTGGATCGTTTCCTCATTATGATGGAGAGGGAAGGTGTTCCGGCAGTCATCTGTTTTAACAAAAAAGATCTGGCAACAACGGAAGAGCTGGAATTTCTCTATGAAACATACCAGAGCTGCGGCTATCAGGTGATCCTGTCAAGTGCCCTGAAGGGAGAAGGACTCGACGAGATCGAAGAAGTGCTTCAGGGCAGGACAACTGTGGTTGCCGGCCCATCCGGCGTGGGAAAATCTTCTCTTACAAATTCCCTTCAGGAAGAAGTGGAGATGGAAACCGGTGAGATCAGCCGTAAGCTGAAACGGGGAAAACATACCACGCGCCATGCACAGATCATACCGGTGGCACAGGATACATTCCTTGTGGATACGCCGGGATTTTCCTCCTTATATATTGAAAATATGGAGGAGCAGGAACTGAAGGATTACTTTCCGGAGTTCCGAAGATATGAAGGACAGTGCCGCTTTCAGGGGTGCCGTCACATACATGAACCGGGCTGCGCTGTTAAGGAAGCCCTTGAGAACAATGAGATCAGCAGACTCCGATATGAAGATTATCTGGAGCTGCACCAGGAATTAAAAGAGAAAAGGAGATACTGAGTCATGGAATACCGATTGTGCCCGTCGATCTTATCAGCAGATTTTAACAGACTGGGAGAACAGATCAAAATTCTGGAAAAGGAAGGCGTTGAATATCTGCATATTGATGTTATGGATGGAGATTTTGTTCCCAGCATTTCTTTTGGAATGCCGGTGATCAAATCGATCCGGAAAGAATCCAACATGTTTTTCGACGTACATTTGATGGTAACAGAACCGGAAAGATATATCCGCGATTTTGTAGAATGCGGAGCAGATTCCATTACTGTACATGCGGAGGCATGTGAGGATCTGGAGCGTACACTGGAGCAGATCAGGGCAGCAGGGGTAAAGGCGGCAGTTTCGATCAAGCCATCCACACCGGTAAATGACATCAGCCATCTTCTTGAAGATGTGGATATGGTGCTGATAATGACTGTTCAGCCAGGATTTGGCGGACAGAAATACATGGACGAATGCACGGAGAAGATTCAGGAGCTTCGTGAGCTTATTGATGAAGAAGAGCTGGATGTTGATATCCAGGTAGATGGTGGTATCAATGATGATACACTGGAGACGGTTATGCGTGCCGGTGCAAATCTCATGGTCGCAGGTTCCTGGGTATTTAAGGGCGATGTGGCAGCCAATGTAAGACACATTACAGAAAAAATCCACAATATCAAAAAAGAGCTGGACTGAAAATGATCGATACAATAATAATCAGCGGGGGCAATATCCAGAATGGTTTTGCCCTCGATTTTTTAAAAAAAAGAATAGAAGAAAACCGAGGAGAGAAAATCACTCTTGTTGCTGCAGATAAGGGGATGGAATGGTTCATGAAAAACCGGGAATTTATTCCGGATCTTGCAATTGGGGATTTTGACAGTCTTTCCGAAGAAGGCCAAAAATATATGGAAAGCCTGAAGGGACCGGAGATCATCAGGCTGAAGCCAGAGAAGGATGATTCGGATACACAGTCTGCGGTAAACCAGATGATCCGCAAGGGTGCAAAGGATATCCTGATCCTGGGAGCTACCGGCACAAGGCTGGATCATGTGCTGGCGAATCTGGGACTGCTTTCCATGGGTAAGGAACAGGGCGTTCGTGTTGCGATCGCAGATCAGTGGAATTATATCACACTTGCAGAAAGCGGAACCATACTGCACAGAGAGGAGCAGTTTGGAAAATATGTTTCATTCTTTACTGTGGGAGGTGATGTGACAGGCCTCACTCTGAGAGGATTTAAGTATCCGCTGAACGGATATCATCTGACAGTAGAAGACAGTGGCCTGACCGTCAGCAATGAGATTTCGGAAGAAACCGCAGAGATCCTGTATGAAAGCGGGCAGCTTCTGATGATCATGTCCAGGGACTGACAGTAACAATAAATGCCTCACAGTTGCGATTTCAGGCTGTGTATGGTAATATGGGACAGGGATGGCCTGAAAAACGGAAAGGCCTGTTTAAAGAGTATCTGAAAAATACTGTAAATAAATATATCGAAAGGACGTATATAGAGAGATGAAATTAGGAATCGTAGGTCTTCCTAACGTAGGAAAAAGTACATTATTCAATTCACTGACAAAAGCCGGAGCAGAATCCGCAAACTATCCGTTCTGTACTATCGACCCCAATGTGGGTGTTGTAACCGTTCCGGATGAGAGACTAAATCTTCTCGGAGATTTTTATAAATCAAAAAAAGTAACACCGGCAGTGATCGAATTCGTCGACATTGCAGGTCTTGTAAAAGGCGCATCTAAGGGAGAGGGACTTGGAAACCAGTTCCTTGCAAATATCCGTGAGGTAGATGCTATCGTTCACGTGGTACGCTGCTTTGAGGATTCCAATGTTGTTCATGTAGATGGAAGCATTGATCCGCTCCGCGATATCGAGACTATTAATCTGGAGCTTGTTTTCTCTGATCTTGAGATCCTCGAGAGAAGAATTGCCAAGGTTACCAAGACTGCACGTATGGATAAGGAAGCTGCCAAAGAGCTTACATTCCTTGAAAAAGTAAAGGCGCATCTGGAAGAGGGACAGCTTGCCATTACTCTGGAAACAGAGAACGAAGATGAGGATGCATGGCTTGCAACCTATAATCTTCTTACTGCAAAACCGGTGATCTATGCGGCTAACGTTGCAGAGGATGATATCGCAGATGATGGGGCGAACAATCAGTATGTACAGGCAGTACGTGAATACGCTGCCAAACAGAACAGCGAGGTATTTGTGATCTGTGCGCAGATCGAGGAGGAGATCTCCGAGCTGGATGAGGATGAGAGAAAGATGTTCCTTGAGGATCTGGGACTGACAGAATCCGGCCTGGAGAAGCTGGTGCGCGCAAGCTATCACCTTCTTGGCCTTATGAGCTTCCTGACAGCAGGAGAGGATGAGACAAGAGCATGGACTATCAAGATCGGAACCAAGGCACCGCAGGCAGCAGGTAAGATCCACACAGACTTTGAACGTGGATTTATCAAAGCAGAGGTTGTGAATTATCAGGATCTTCTGGATTGCGGTTCCTATGCAGGTGCCAGAGAGAAGGGCCTTGTACGTATGGAAGGAAAAGAGTACGTTGTACAGGACGGAGATGTGATCTTATTCAGATTTAACGTGTGATCACCAACGTCTGTGAAATACCGGCTGTAAGCTGAAAAATTATAACAGGTGATTTTATGGATATGTCAATTCGGTTTCCCGGATTAAATCTGGTTTTGGATCATGTGCCGAGATCCTTTGAGATCTTTGGCTTTGAGATCACGATCTATGGCGTACTGATCGCGATAGGAATGCTTCTGGGAATCTTTTTTGTGGTACTGGAAGCCAGAAGAAATCATGAAGATCCGGATGCATATCTGGATCTGGCCATCATAACGCTGCTTTCCGGTGTGGCAGGGGCAAGGCTGCTTTATGCGGCTTTTTCCTGGAGCCTTTATAAAAATGATCCGGGACAGCTTCTGAATATACGGTCCGGAGGACTTATGTTTTATGGCGGACTTCTGGGCGGTGTGCTGGGTGGTGCGGCCTACTGCAGGATCCGAAAGAAATCCTTCTGGCAGATGGCAGATCTTGCATGCATGGGACTTCTGATCGGGCAGATAATAGGAAAGTGGGGAAGCTTTTTTAACAGAGAATCTTTCGGGGAATATGCAGACAACATTTTTTCCATGCAGCTGCCGCTGACTGCGGTACGGGCAGGAGAGGTCACCACGGCTATGCGTGAAAAGCTTCAAACCGTGGACGGTGGTACCTGGATTTTGGTACAGCCCTTGTTTTTCTATGAAAGTCTCTGGTGTCTGCTTGTGCTTTTGGTGCTTATGATGCTGCTTCGCAAAAAAGTATTTCAGGGAGAGATCTTTCTGAGATATCTGGCAGGCTATGGTCTGGGAAGAGCAGTGCTCCAGTGGTTCCGCACAGATAAAATACTGTTTCCGGGAACCGGCGTGGATGTTTCACTGGTGATCTCGGTAATACTTTTTGTTCTTTGCACCGTGGTAGTTGCCGTGAAGCGCGTGATGTCCAGAAAGCGGGCAAAAGTACGGATGAGAAGGATCGAGAAAGATCAGCAGGCAGAGAAAGAAGCGGAACAGCAACGGGAAAATGTAGCAGAGAATCTGGAAACAGAGACTGTACAGGGAGAAAAAAATGGATCAGAACGAGATACAGAAGAAAGAGGAAGCTCTTCGGAAAGCGTCACTTTTGCAGCAGCTGCAGGAGGAACGGAAGAAGCTGGACAGCCAGATCAGGAGCAGGAGCGATCTTCTGAAGAATCTGGAGGCCAGCCAAAGAGTTGACCGTATTCTGGAATTATATTACGGAAACTGAGAGCAAACAGATATAGGATACAGATGCTTTTGTCTGATGGATCAGAATATAGGATAGGATACCGGCATTTGGCTGATAAGAGCAGCAGAAAACTGCCCTGCAGGAAAACGTCTTCTACGACGTTTCCGGCAGGGCAGTTTTTGTGCTGTGCAGTAGGAATATATCAGTACATCTTTCGGAAATCCAGAGGAGTTGTGCCTGTGACTTTACGGAACATGGCGATAAAGTGGCTGGCATCGGAAAATCCGGAAGCGCCGGCAACATCCTGGATCTTCATATCCGGTCTGGAAAGTAGAAGCTCACGTGCGCGGCTGATGCGGTACATGGTAACGTACTCGTAAACCGAGCAGCCCATAAAACGGCGGAACAGACGGGAAAGATACTGCGGAGAGACAAAAACGCTCCGGCTCAGCTGCGCTGCAGTGATATCCTGCTGATAACCGGTTTCGATTTCTTTTATTACCGGGATCACATATCTCTGGTAGAGAGGATTATCCTGTATCTTCGGAGAAGCTGCACAGTCTGTAAAATTCATAAGAAAATTATAGCAGTCGGAAGAAAGAGATTTCATATCCGGTGTGGGCTGATGATATTTACGCAAGGTAGAAGAAATCATTTTCCGGATACTGGCCCCTTGTTCCTTTTCGATAAGGATCACTTCCTGGTTGTCTGTCATGGAAGGAATGCTGCCTGCCAGTGTTCCTGTGAAGGTGGCAAACATCGTGGTCCAGGAAGTAGACTCCCTGTGATAGGAATGAGGGACACCGGGGGCGATGAGGATGCCCTCGTTGGCTCCGAGAGTATAAAATTTTCCACGGACTTCAATGCGTCCGGTACCCTTTTCAGTCTGGAGGTAATGATAATACGGATATCCGTCCGGACGGAAGATATTAACCTGATTCCAGTGGTTCCCAAGAGATTCAAACATGAAGGGAGCACTGACCGGAGTGTTTCTGAAATAGATCGACATGATATTCACCTGTTTCTAAATGTTATATATTTTGGCGAAACATATTATACCATAATCCGGTGGATTATACTATAATGATCATAGCATAAAAAACGAAGGATCCGGCAGAAAAAACAGAATCTGCCGGGCAGGAGGAAAAAATGAAAAAATTTGATCATTCTCTGTTAAAAGATCCCCGGTATTTCAGCGACGGAAGAATGGATGCCCACTCAGATCATACATATTATCGCTGTGAGGAAGAGAGAGAAGATGGGAAAACTTCTTTCCGTCACAGTCTGAATGGTCTCTGGAAGTTCCATTATGCACGGAATTATGCATCTGCTATCCCAGGCTTTGAGGAAGAAGCATATTCCTGTAAGGACTGGGAGGACATTTATGTGCCGGCACATATCCAGATGGAAGGATATGATGCACCGCAGTATGCCAATGTCCAGTATCCGTGGGAAGGCCATGAAGAACTTCATCCGGGACAGATCCCGGAACGTTTTAACCCGGTGGCAAGCTATGTGAGATATTTCCATGTGCCGGAGAGCATGAAAGGAAAAAGAGTATTTGTTTCATTCCAGGGAGCAGAGAGCGGCCTGGCTTTGTGGCTCAATGGAAAATTTGTGGGATACAGTGAAGATTCTTTTACTCCGTCAGAATTCGAGCTTACGGAATATCTGAAGGACGGCGAGAACAAGCTGGCGGCACAGGTGTTTAAATGGACAGCCAGCAGCTGGTGCGAGGATCAGGATTTTTACCGTTTTTCCGGAATTTACAGAGATGTTTATCTGTTTACGGTACCGGATGTCCATGTATATGATCTCAGGATCCGTGCCATTCCGGATGAAACTCTCAAAAAAGCCGAGCTTGAGATCGTGACCAGTACCTGGGGAAAAGGAAAAATGAAGCTTACACTTTCCGGAAAGGGAGAGGTTCTTTTGCAGGAGGAAAGAACTCTGAACGGAGAGGATACCTGTACCTGGGAGATTCAGGATCCCCTTCTCTGGAGTGCAGAAGAGCCGAATCTCTATGATCTGGAGCTGGAGATCAGTGATGAAAGCGGAAAGCTCCAGGAGATCATCCCGGAGAAAGTCGGTTTCCGCCGTTTTGAAATGAAGGATGGTATCATGACCCTTAACGGAAAACGTATCGTATTCAAGGGTGTGAACCGCCATGAGTTCAGCTCCGTCACAGGAAGACATGTGTCCCGGGAGGAACTGCTCAAAGACATCGTGATCATGAAACAGAACAACATCAATGCGATCCGTACCTGTCATTATCCGGATGCATCTCCGATCTACCGTCTCTGCGATGAATATGGTATTTACATGATCGCAGAAAACAATCTGGAGTCTCACGGAACCTGGGATATAGCAGAATTTACCGGAGATTACACGGATATCGTTCCGCACAACAAACCGGAATGGCTGGGTATGATGCTGGACCGTGTAAATTCCATGTATCAGCGTGACAAGAACCACCCGGCGATCCTGATCTGGTCCTGTGGAAATGAATCCTTTGGCGGAAAAGATATCTTTGAGATGTCTGAGTTCTACCACAAGAATGATCCTACAAGACTGGTACATTATGAGGGGGTTTTCCATGACCGCAGCTACAATGCCACCAGTGACATGGAAAGCCAGATGTATCCTTCCGTAGAAGCAATCCGGGAGTTCCTTGCAAAGGATGACAGCAAGCCGTTTATTTGCTGTGAGTATACCCATGCAATGGGAAATTCCTGCGGTGCAATGCATAAATATACAGATCTTACAGATACAGAACCGAAATATCAGGGTGGCTTTATCTGGGATTACATTGATCAGTCTATTTACAAAAAAGACCGTTACGGTAAAGAATTCCAGGCATACGGCGGAGACTTCGGTGAACGTCCTACAGATTATAATTTCAGTGGAAACGGTATCGCATACGGCGGAGACAGAGATGCTTCACCAAAGATGCAGGAGGTAAAATTCAACTACCAGAATATCACTGCGCAGGTAAGTGAGGATTCTGTTAAGATCATCAATAAAAATCTTTTTGTAAATACGGACACATTCCGATGTGAAGTGACTCTTGCAAAGAACGGTCATGTTCTCCGCACAGAGACACTGGATACAGCGGTGGAGCCTTTAAGCCAACAGACCTACAGACTTCCATTTGGAAAACAGCAGCGCCCGGGCGAATATACGGTAACCGTAGCCTTCCTTCTCAGAGAAAAAACACTTTGGGCAGAGGCAGGACATGAGGTTGCTTTCGGCCAGTATGTTTATCAGGTGGAAGGAACACCGGAAGCTCCTGCGTGTGGCGTGGAGCTTGTGAGAAGCCTTCATAACATCGGTGTCCGCGGGGAAAATTTCGAAGTGCTGTTTTCCGTTCTCAATGGTGGCCTGGTTTCGTATAAATATGCAGGAAGAGAAATGATCGAAGCGATTCCGAAGCCTAACTTCTGGAGAGCACCTACAGATAATGATTGCGGAAGTCTGATGCAGATGCGCTATGCACAGTGGAAGATCGCCAGTATGTACGCAAGTCATAAGGATTACCGAAAAGGCATGTATGGTCCGGCCAATGCTCCGGAGACAACGGTTCACGAAAACAGCGTGGAGGTTGCTTTTACCTACATCCTGCCAACTACGCCTGCCAGTGAATGCCGTCTTGCCTATGAGGTAACCGGAGATGGAAGAGTAAAGACAACGCTGACCTATGATCCTGTAAAAGAGCTGGGCGATATGCCGGAGTTCGGAGTACTCTTTAAATTCAATGCGGATTATGATCATGTTCAGTGGTACGGCCTGGGACCGGCAGAGACTTATGCAGACCGGAAGCATGGCGCAAAGCTAGGCATTTATGAGAATCTCGTGACAGACAATATGGCACGCTATCTTGTGCCGCAGGAATGCGGAAATAAAGAGGAAGTACGCTGGGCAAAGATCACAGACAGAAAGGGCAGAGGAATGCTCTTTGAGATGGATAAAGAAAACGGTCCGATGATGTTCTCGGCACTTCCATATACTCCTCATGAAATGGAAAATGCCATGCATCCCTATGAGCTTCCGGCAATCCATTATACCGTTGTCCGTGCCGCAAAGGCGCAGATGGGTGTTGGAGGAGATGACAGCTGGGGTGCCCGCACCCATCCGGAATACCTTCTGGATACTAATGGAAAGATGAAATTTTCCTTTGCGTTCAAAGGCCTTTAAAATGTCATAAAATAACAGAACATAAAGTCAGAAAAAAGCTTCCGGCGACTGTCCGGAAGCTTTTTCATTTCATAATAATGCACAGAAAATAAACAGGTTGAAAAAAAACCTGTGGATATTTCATGAAATGAAAAAAAACTTGGATATGCACTTGTTTTTTCATAGTAAATAGTTTAGAATGATTACATAAGTGGTAGAAAGTGGTGAATAGTGGTAGCGAATGGGGATGAGTGGCAGAACACACCATTTGCACCCTGGAAGCACGAAGGGGAGAATCGTGTTTCACGAGAGTAGGTGGGTTTCATGTTCATGGGCGAGTATAATCATACGATCGACGCGAAGGGGCGTCTGATCATCCCTTCCAGGTTCAGGGAACTCTTAGGGGAAGAGTTCGTACTGACAAGAGGGTTGGATGGTTGCCTTTCTATTTATCCGATGGATGAATGGGTTGCTTTTGAAGAGAAACTCCGAGCATTACCACTTACAAATAAAGACGCAAGAACCTTTTCACGTTTCTTTGTAGCCGGAGCTACAACATGTCAGCTGGATAAGCAGGGAAGAATCCTGGTGCCGCAGACGTTGCGCCAGTTCGCTGGTCTGGATAAGGATGTGGTGCTTACGGGTAATCTGAACCGGATCGAGGTTTGGAGCAAAGAGAAGTGGAGCGAGAACTGCAATTATGATGATATGGACAGCATTGCGGAAAGCATGCAGAACATAGGAATCGTCATTTGAGCATAACGCAGGTAGAAATCCCACAGGAGACGGATATGGAATTTAAGCATAAATCTGTATTACTCAATGAGACCATTGACGGCTTAAGGGTAAAGCCGGATGGAATCTATGTGGATGGCACTTTAGGAGGAGCGGGACACGCCACAGAGGTGTGTAAGAAACTTTCTGCCAAGGGGAGATTTATTGGCATAGATCAAGACCAGGATGCGATAATTGCTGCGAGTGAACGGCTGTCAGCCTTTAATCAGGTGACAATCATTCGCAGCAATTATTGTTACATGGCAGATGAGCTGAGATCCCGTGGCATTGAGAAGGTGGACGGGATCCTGCTGGATTTGGGAGTGTCATCTTATCAGCTGGATAATGAAGAGAGAGGTTTTTCCTATCGGTACGATTCTCCTCTGGACATGCGAATGGACAGAAGACAGAGCCGTACAGCCGGTGATATAGTCAACGGTTATGAGGAACGGGAGCTGTATCGGATTATCCGCGATTACGGCGAAGATAAATTTGCCAAAAATATAGCGAAACACATTGTGGCTGCCAGAGAGCAGGCACCGATCCGGACAACCGGAGAACTGACAGAGATCATACGGGGTGCGATCCCCATGAAAATACAGGCTACAGGAGGACATCCGGCCAAGAGGACTTTTCAGGCAATACGTATTGAGCTCAACCGGGAGCTTGACGTGCTCAGGGATTCCCTGGACGGCATGATCGATCTCCTGAATGACGGAGGAAGGATCTGTATCATTACATTCCATTCTCTGGAAGACAGGATTGTCAAGACCATTTTCCGAAAAAATGAAAATCCCTGTACCTGCCCGCCGGATTTTCCGGTCTGTGTATGCGGAAAGAAATCCAAGGGTAAGGTGATCACAAGAAAACCGATCTTACCGGGAAAAGAGGAAATGGAAGAGAATCCGAGATCCAAAAGTGCGAAGCTTCGTATTTTTGAACGGAAAATGTAGTTAAGAGATGGAAGGTAGGCAAATGGCGAAGACAGGAAGAGGGACTACAGCCAGAAGAAATCGAAATACCGTCAGGAACAGCAGAGAAATGTATGTTCAGGGAAATGCGGTAAAACGGCTGCAGGAAGTTCCTCAGAGGACTGATCTGCCCGAGATACAGGAAAGACGACGGCTGGCTCAGAAAAGAAAACAGAAATCCGCAGTACCTGTGACACCGGCAAAACAGGTGGTAAGCAGACAGGCACAGCGGAACCGGGAAAAGGCAATGGCCATGAACAAGGGGTTCGTTCTGTTTCTTACAGCAGTTTCCATCGCGGTACTTTTTACCTGTATCAATTATCTTCAGGTAAAATCCGAAATCACGGCGAGTATGAAAAATGTTGCAAATCTGGAATCTGAGCTTGCACAGCTGAAAGAAGATAACGATGCATATTACAGTCAGGTCACTTCTGCAGTGGATATCAGCGAGATCAAGAAAAAAGCTATCGGCGAGCTTGGAATGAAATATCCTTCGGAGGATCAGATACAGACCTATACCACGGAAGGAAACAGTTATGTGAGACAGTATCAGGATGTGGACACACACAAGTAACAGAAGTACAGTTTTTAAGCAGGTGATCGATTGAGTACAAGAAGGCGCAGGCCGGTAAAAAAAATAAATTACAGTATGAAGAAAAAGCTGGCAGTACTATTTTCCTTAGTGTTGCTGGCTTTAGTCGGTTTGGTGGCAAGAATTACCTATATCAATGCCACCAGCGGAAGCAAATATCGAAAGCAGGTGCTGAGTCAGGCTCAGCAGAAATATGAAAATCAGACACTCCCGGCAAAAAGAGGAGATATCTATGACCGGAACGGGAATATCCTGGCAACCAGCAACAAGGTCTATAATGTGATTCTTGACTGTCTGGAGGTCAATAAGGATCAGGATTCCGTGGAGCCTACCATCAAGGCGCTTGTAGAAGTTCTGGGACTTGATGAAGATGAGATGCGGAAGCTTCTCACCGACAGCGGTACAAAGGAAAGTCAGTATCAGATCGTAAAGAAACAGATCTCCATGGACGACAAAAAAGCCTTCGAAAAATACGAAGATCCGGGAGACGACAGTGAACTGACTGCCACGCAGCTGAAAGAACGTTCCAAGATCACAGGTGTATGGTTTGAAGAAGATTATCTCAGATCTTATCCGTTTAATGAGACTGCCTGTGATACCATTGGATTTACACTTTCCAGAGATGTGGCGGATGCCGGACTGGAAGGATATTACAATGCGACACTTACCGGCGTGGATGGAAGACAATACGGATACATCAACAACAATTCCGACGTAGAACAGACGATTATCGAACCGACGGATGGCAAAAGCATTGAGACTTCGCTGGATCTGGGACTTCAGCAGATCGTGGAAAAATACGTAAATACCTTTGAAGAAAAGATGGGAGCCAAAAATGTAGGCGTGATCATCGAGGATCCGAAAACAGGAGAGATCCTGGCAATGGACGGCGGTGACCGTTATGACCTAAATAACCCGAGAGATCTTTCAAATGTGTATTCCCAGAGTGAGATCGCTGCCATGAACGATGAGGAAACCGTGGAAGCGCTGAACGGAATGTGGAGTAATTTCTGTGTGACAGATGCCTACGAGCCTGGATCGGTTGTAAAGCCTATCGTTATGGGCTCCGCACTTGAAATGGGAGCGATTTCCGAGAGCGATAATTTTGTCTGTGACGGCGGACAGTCTTTTGGAGCGGAAGGTGCGACTACTTTTATCAAATGTGCGGTATGGCCGGATGCTCACGGGACAGAAGCTCTTTCCGATGTCATTGCCAATTCCTGCAACGATGGTATGATGCAGATCGCAGCAAAGATGGGAAAAGATAATTTCCTTAAGACACAGAGCGTTTTCAATTTCGGAACAAGAACCGGTATCGATCTTCCCAATGAGGGAAGCGGTGTGATCCATACCAGCGATACCATGGGAGAAACGGAGCTTGCATGCTCTGCTTTCGGACAGGGCTATACACTGACCATGATACAGGAGATCAATGCAATGTGTTCTGTGATCAATGGAGGATACTACTATCAGCCTCATCTGGTGACGAAGATCAAGGACAGCAGCGGCGGAATCGTAAAAACGATCTCTCCGACACTGATGAAGCAGACGATTTCCGAGAAGATATCTGCAGATATCCGCTCTTACATGGCTGCCAGCGTAGACCATGGTACCAGCCGTACATCCAAGGTGCAGGGCTACAGCTCCGGTGGTAAAACCGGTACTGCCGAGAAGCTTCCGCGAGGCAATGGCAAGTATCTGGTATCCTTTATCGGATTTGCACCGGTAGATGATCCGGCACTTGTGATCTATGTAGTCGTGGATGAGCCGAAGGTAGATGATCAGGCAAGCAGTACGTACGCACAGTACATTGCACAGGGAATCCTTTCCGAAGCACTTCCGTATCTGAATGTACAGCCGGATGAGGCAGAGGATGGAGAAGTTCCGACTACAGAGCTGTGGGAACTTTTTAAGGGAATCAGCGATTCTGCAACAGGAACCGGCGCAGACGGGCAGAAGGAGGCAATTTCCGATGAGAATGTACCAAGTCCGCCGGAAGATGAGTCGGAGGACAGTGATACCGAAGATAATAACGATATGCAGAGCGAAGGTCTTACCAACGAGGAGGCCGGTCTGGAATAGATAAAAAGAATACCCTCTCAGGGGAACGTCATATATTACAGTGACGACCTCTGAGAGGGATTTTTTTATGATCCGGACCATGGTTTATCACAGGAAAAAAATATGGATGGTTTTTCTGATCTGCATAATGCTTCTTCTGGGACTTGTGGGAAGACTCTGGTATCTTATGAACGTCCGGGCAGAATATTATTCAAAAAAGGCGGAGGATCTTCATGAGAGGGAACGTGACATAAAAGCAGCCAGGGGAAAGATCCTGGACATCAGGGGAAATATTCTGGCAGATAACCGGACAGTCTGCACAGTATCGGTGATACACAGCCAGATCAAAGATCCTGAAAAAGTGATCCGTGTACTGTCCGGAGCATTGTCTGTAAAAGAAGAGGAAATCCGGAAAAAAGTTGAAAAAGTTTCTTCTATTGAAAGAATACAGACAAACGTGGAAAAAAGCATTGGAGACAGGATCCGGGAATATGACCTTGAGGGAGTGAAGGTAGATGAGGATTATCGGAGATATTATCCTTATGGATCTCTCGCTTCAAAAGTACTGGGATTTACCGGAGGTGATAATCAGGGGATCATTGGTCTTGAAGTGAAATACGATGAGATACTGAAAGGAGAGCCTGGAAAGATCCTCACAGTTACGGATGCACGTGGTGTGGAGATCGACGGAACCGGAGAACGGAGGAAGGAACCGGTGTCAGGAAATACTCTGCGTACCAGTCTGGATGTTAATATCCAGGAATATGTGCAGCAGGCAGCCGGTAAAGTCATGGAAGAAAAACAGGCCGAGAGAGTTTCCATACTGCTTATGAACCCTCAGAACGGAGAAATCTATGCCTGTGTCAATGTGCCTGAATTTGATCTGAACGATCCGTTTACTCTGAATACAGAAGAAACAGCAGCAGAGGGAGAAAAGAAGCAGGATCTTCTGAACCGGATGTGGAGAAACCCCTGCCTGAATGATACCTATGAACCTGGCTCGACTTTTAAGATCATCACTATGGCAGCAGGGCTGGAGGAAGGAGTGGTGTCAACAGAGGATCGTTTTTTCTGTCCGGGCTATAAGGTGGTGGAGGACCGGCGGATCCACTGTGCAAAGAGAACAGGACATGGTGCGCAGAGTTTTGTAGAAGGTGCCCAGAACTCCTGTAACCCGGTATTTATTGAGGTGGGTCTGCGGCTTGGAGCAGACCGTTATTACAAATATTTTAAACAGTTCGGACTTTTGAAAAAAACAGGAATAGATCTTCCGGGAGAGGCAGGAACGATCATGCATAACCCCAAAAATATGGGAGAGGTGGAGCTTGCCACGGTATCCTTTGGCCAGTCGTTTCAGATCACACCGATCCAGCTTGCAACAACCGTCAGTGGGATCATCAATGGCGGAAACCGGATCACACCTCATTTTGGGATCAGCGTGGAAAGTGCGGACGGGACAAAGGTGCGGACACTGGAATATCCGGTGGAAAGCGGGATCGTGTCCGGTGAGACTTCCCGGACAGTACGTACGATCCTGGAAACTGTAGTTTCAGAAGGCTCCGGAAAAAATGCCGGGATCCAGGGGTTTTCCATTGGGGGAAAAACAGCTACCTCTCAGACACTGCCCAGAGGCTCCGGCAGATATATTTCTTCATTCCTGGGGTTTGCCCCGGCAGAGGCTCCGAAGGTCCTGGCTCTTTGTATCATCTATGCACCCCAGGGTATGTATTATGGTGGGATCATTGCCGCACCGGTGGTACGCAGTATTTTTGAAAATGTACTTCCCTATCTTGGGATCGAGAGGACAGTTACGGAAACTCCATCCGGGGAAAACCGGGCAGATGGGGTTGATTAATGAGGATAAAAGCCTTATACTGTTGAAGAAGTATAAAAAAACGAAAGAATTAGAGGTGTGAGGATGGAGTTTCATGTTGTGATCCCTGTGCTGATCTCATTTGCGATCAGCCTTGTATTAGGACCGATTGTTATCCCTTTTTTAAGAAGACTTAAAATGGGACAGACAGAGAGAGAGCTGGGTGTGCAGTCCCACCTGAAAAAGAACGGTACCCCTACTATGGGTGGAGTGATCTTTCTCATTGCAACAACTGTAACATCACTGTTTTATATCAGAGATTATCCGATGATCATCCCGGTACTTTTCCTGACACTGGGATTTGGACTGATCGGATTTCTGGATGATTATCTGAAGGTAGTTCTGAAGCGTTCTGACGGACTTCTGCCATGGCAGAAAATGGCACTGCAGATCGTTGTGACAGCTGTATTTGCTTTTTATCTTGTAAATTATTCCAACGTATCCCTGACTATGAAGATCCCGTTCTGGAGCGGACATTATCTGAACCTGGGATGGTTTGCAGTTCCGGTACTGTTCTTTGCGGTGATCGGTACAGTAAACGGAGTCAATTTTACGGATGGACTTGACGGACTGGCTTCCAGTGTTACCCTGATCGTGGCAGTATTCTTTACGGTGGTTTCCCTTGGAATGAACAGTGGTGTGGAACCGATCACCTGTGCAGTTGTGGGCAGTCTGATGGGATTCCTTCTGTTTAATGTATATCCTGCCAAGGTATTTATGGGAGACACCGGTTCTCTGGCATTGGGTGGCTTTGTGGCTGGTGTGGCTTATGCCATGCAGATGCCGCTGTTTATCATCCTGGTCGGACTGATCTACCTTGTGGAGGTATTGTCTGTTATGCTCCAGGTATCCTATTTCAAGGCAACACACGGAAAAAGAATCTTCAAGATGGCGCCTATCCACCATCATTTTGAGCTTTGTGGGTGGTCCGAGACACGAGTTGTTGCAGTGTTCTCTGTTGTAACTGCTATTATGTGCCTGATCGCTCTCCTGGCATTATAAGGAGGAACAGAAAAATGGATTTAAAAGGAAAAAAAGTTCTCGTTTTCGGAGCCGGAAAAAGCGGCATCGGAGCAGCTGATCTGCTTGGAAGTGCAGGAGCACAGCCGGTGATCTATGACGGAAACGCAGATCTTGATAAAGAGACAGTTTTACATAAAACAAACGGAAAATACACCCCGGAGATCTGGGCCGGAGATTTTCCGGAGAGAGCGCTGGACAGTCTTGATCTTGTAGTGCTAAGTCCGGGAGTTCCCACAGACCTGCCGCTGGTAAAGAGCTTCTATGAAAAGGGCCTTCCGGTATGGAGCGAGGTGGAGCTTGCCTACCGTACAGGCAAGGGAGAGGTTCTTGCGATCACAGGAACCAACGGTAAGACAACAACAACAGCACTTCTCGGAAAGATCATGGGAGATGCCCGTGAATCTGTATTTGTTGTAGGAAATATCGGAACTGCATATACATCCAAATCATTGGAGATGAGGGAGGATTCCGTAACTGTTGCGGAGATCAGCAGCTTTCAGCTGGAGACTATTGACCAGTTCCGCCCGAAGGTAAGTGCGATCCTCAACATCACAGAGGACCATCTGAACCGTCATCATACCATGGAGGAATACATCCGTGTAAAAGAGCTGATCACCAAAAATCAGGGACCGGAAGATGTATGTGTTCTGAATTACGAGGATGAAGTCCTTCGTAAATTCGGTGAAAATATCGTTCCGAAGGTGGTATATTTCTCAAGTCTTCGCAAACTGGATCAGGGAATCTATCTGGACGGAGACCAGATCATTCTCAAAACAGAAAAAGAAGAGATCCCGATCGTAAAAACCGGAGAGCTTAAGATCCTGGGACGTCATAATCACGAGAATGTAATGGCAGCAGCAGCCATGGCATATTATGCGGGCGTTTCTGTGGAGAGTATCCGCAAGAGTGTCTGTGAGTTTGTGGCAGTTCCACACAGAATCGAGTATGTGACAGAGAAAAACGGTGTTGCATATTACAACGATTCCAAGGGAACCAATCCGGATGCGGCCATCAAGGGGATTCAGGCAATGAACCGTCCGACTCTTCTGATCGGCGGTGGCTATGACAAGGAATCCAGCTATGATGAGTGGATAGAATCCTTCGACGGAAAAGTCCGTTATCTTGTTCTCATCGGTCAGACGAAAGAGAAGATCAAAGCAGCAGCAGAACGTTTTGGATTTACAGATATCATCCTCTGCGAGGATCTGAAGGAAGCTGTCCAGGTCTGTGCGGAAAAAGCCAATCCCGGAGATGCAGTTCTGCTTTCACCGGCATGTGCGAGCTGGGGACAGTTTGATAATTATGAGCAGCGCGGTGACATGTTCAAGGAATACGTGAAAGCACTGTAATAATCCGAAAAATACATACATAAGCTGAAATAAAGACCACTGTGGAGGCCATGCATGAAGGCAGGACAGAAACAGACCGGAAAGACAGATACCGTTCTCTGGGTACTGGTTCTGATTCTGGTGGTATTGGGACTCGGGGCGCTTTTTTCGGCAAGTGAATATAATGGCAGAGTACGTTTCCACGACTCTGCCTATTATTTTAAAAAGCAGCTCTTTGCCACGGCACTGGGGCTGCTTGTTATGTATCTGGCATCACGGGTAGATTACCGGCTGTCTGTAAAGCTGGCGCCGGCTGCCTATATTTTTTCGCTTTTTCTGTCTGCTGCAGTCCTGCTTTTCGGACAGGAGATCAATGGATCGAAGAGGTGGCTGAACCTGGGGCCGCTTTCCTTTCAGCCGTCGGAGTTTTCCAAGGTGGCAGTGATATTGTTTCTGGTGTGGCAGATCAGCAATACAAAAAGCAAAACAACCGGATTCTGGTTTATCTGCAGGACTATGATGACTTTGCTTCCGGTAGCAGGTCTGGTGGGCTCCAATAACTTAAGCACAGCGGTGATCATTCTGGGGATCGGTGTGCTGCTGATCTTTGTGGCCAATCCCAGGTATCTGCAGTTTCTCGCACTTGGAGGTGCGGGGATAGGATTTATTGCGGTTTTTCTTGCCGCGGAGAGTTATCGTCTGGAACGCCTGGCAATCTGGCGGAATCCGGAAAAATATGAAAAAGGATTTCAGACCATACAGGGCCTGTATGCGATCGGAAGCGGAGGGATCTTCGGCAAGGGGTTCGGGAACAGTCTGCAGAAGCTGGGATTTGTCCCGGAAGCCCAGAATGATATGATATTTTCTATTGTGTGTGAGGAAACGGGGATACTGGGAGCCTTTCTGACACTTTTTCTGTTTGGTATTCTGATCTGGAGGCTTTGTATTCTGGCATTAAACTGCCGGGATCTGCAGGGAACGCTGCTGTGCGCCGGGATCATGGCACATATGGCGATCCAGGTAGTTCTGAATGTTGCAGTAGTAACGAATACGATTCCCAACACTGGGATCACTCTGCCCTTTGTAAGCTATGGCGGAACTTCTGTTGTTTTTCTTCTGGGGGAAATGGGGCTGGCCTTAAGTGTCAGCAGTCACAGACATGGAAGGATCACATAGAATAACAAGTAAGAGGCCCTTTTAGGAGTGGAATACTTGAATGAGATCGATGAGATCATCGTGACCGGAGGCAGGCCGCTGCATGGAAGCGTCCGGATCCAGGGGTCAAAAAATGCGGCACTTCCGGTTATGGCAGCAGCACTCTTAAGCACCGGGACCAGTGTACTGCGGGGATGCCCGAGAATCAGTGATGTATATTTGATGGAAAAGATCCTGAAATATCTGGGTGCAGAAACCTGGTGGGAAGGTCAAGATCTTTATCTGGACTGCAGCCATGCGGACGGCACTATGATACCGGAGTGTTATTCCGGAAAAATGCGTTCTTCCGTGATCTTAATGGGAGCAATGCTGGGGCGGAGCAAAAAGGCACAGACAGGATATCCCGGCGGCTGTGTGATCGGGAAGCGGCCGGTGGATCTTCATATCCAGGTTTTGCGCCGCCTTGGGGCAACTGTGGTGGAAAACGGCGGGATGATCCGGGCATCCTGTGGAAAACTCCGAGGCGCAGAGGTGTTTTTTCAAAAAAGAAGTGTAGGTGCTACAGAACAGGGCATTCTGGCAGCGGTCCTTGCAGAGGGGAAAACAGTCCTTAACGGCTGCGCCTGTGAACCGGAAATTTATTGGCTTTGCCATTATCTTACCGGAATGGGGGCAAGGATCCGGATTCGTGAAAATGGCTGTATCTGTATTGAAGGGGTGGAGAAGCTTGAAGCTGGCGATGGCTGCATTCCACCAGACCGTATTGTCGCCGGAACCTATCTCATGGCAGCGGCGGCAACCAGAGGAGAGATCATCCTGGAAAATCCGCCTCTGGAGGAAATGGATGGAATCCTGGACGTATATCGGAAAATGGGTGGACAATGCCGCAGGGTAGGTGGTAAACTAATAGTCAACGGAAAAAATACAGGTTTTCCCCTGGAGCTTCTGGAAACAGAAGTTTATCCGGGATTTCCTACAGACCTGCAGTCTCCTGCGATGGCGGTACTGGCCACGATCCCGGGAGTGAGCAGGATCCGCGAGAAGATTTTTGAAGACAGATATAAAACAGCTTCATGGCTCTGTAAAATGGGAGCACAGATCCAGATCCGGGATGGAGTTGCTGTGATATACGGAGGGCAGCCCCTGACCGGTTGTACTGTGGAAGCAGAGGAACTTCGCGGTGGTGCAGCACTTGTGATCGCAGCACTTGCCGCGCAGGGGATTACCAGGATCCGGGGCTGTTGTTTCATAGAAAGAGGCTATGAACATATCTGTGAGGATCTGACCGCACTGGGCGGTCTGCTGATAAAGGACAGAGGAACTTTATGAAAACATCAAAAAAAAAGCCACTGAAAGCAGTTGGCGGACTTCTTGTCCTGCTGCTGGCAGGAATTATTTTCTTTTTTACGTATTATCAGGTAGATGAAGTGCAGGTGATGGGCAGCAGCCATTATTCTGAAAAACAGATCAGGAAGATGGTGCTTAGGGGGCCGCTGGCATCCAATTCTGTTCTTGCACCGCTTCTTTATACTAAGCAGAACACAAAGGATGTTCCCTTTATAGAAGGCTATACCGTAACAAGGCTGAACCGGCACACCATTTGTGTCAGTGTGAAGGAGAAGGATATCGTTGGCTGTATCCCTTATCTGGACAGTTATATTTATTTTGACAGAAACGGTATTTTTGTGGAAGGATCCACGGAACGTAACGAAAAAATCCCGTTTTTTGACGGGATCAAAGTCAAAAAAGTGATCCAGAACGAGAAACTCCCCATCAAGGATGAAACGGTGATGAACACGGCAGTTGCTCTTTCTACTATTTTTGCAAAAAATGATAAGGTTCCGGATCACATTGAATTTGAAGACGACGGACAGATCAGTCTTGTTTACGGGGATATCACAGTTAAACTTGGAAAGGATGAATATCTGGAAGACAAAATGACCAGAGTTCTGGCTATCCTTCCGATGATTTCCGGAAAAAAAGGAATTCTCCATGCAGAAAATGTAAATGATAATTCCAAGAACATTACCCTGGAGCAGGAACAGGATGAGAGCCAGACTTCCGCAGAAAACTGGACCGGAGGCTATGATGAGGAAGGAAATTACACCGGAGAAGGCGAATACGATGAAAATGGCAACTGTGTAGGACCGAAACCGCAGACGGATCTGGAGTATGCGCAGGAAAACTGGGTAGGTGGCTATGATGAAGAGGGAGATTACACAGGCAGTGGTGAGTACGATGCCAACATGACCTATGTAGGCGAAGCCCCCACAGAAGAAACCATGGCAGAAAAAGGAAACTGGAAGGGCGGTTACCGGGAAGACGGAGGCTATGACGGAGTCAGTGAATATGACCGTGATGGCAATTACGTAGGCACTCTGGAGGATTATCAGGCTTCGGCAGAAAGCTCCGGAGACGGAACAGACTCCGAAAATCCAGATGCTCAGAGTACGGATACCGAAGATACAGAAAATGAAGAAGACTCTTCAGACAGCAGTACGGACAGCACCGAGGAAGAGGCTGATTACAGCAGTGATCAGGAAGAGGGAGCTGAGGATTATGATGAAAATTCGTACAGCGATTACAGTGATGAGTCCGATTATGAGTAAAGATAAAAAAGCTTTCTTAATATATAGTACCAGTATTTGGACATTTTGCCAGAGATTGTTTTGTAAATGTTCCGGTTAATAGAAACAGTGCCGAAATTTAGTGAAAAAAGTATAAAAAAACAAAATTAGTGGTTGATTAATTACCGAAAAAAATATATGATATAACTATGTGTATATGTAGCTTGGAATAGATTATTACACTGAATCGGATATCAGGTAGAAATAAAGGAGGAAGTACATTGTTAGAGATAATGACGAATGAGGCTGAGTCTTCTGCGAAAATTATTGTAATTGGAGTAGGCGGCGCAGGTAATAATGCGGTAAACAGAATGGTGGAAGAGGCCATTGGCGGAGTTGAGTTTGTAGGTGTTAATACCGATAAACAGGCTCTGACACTGTGTAAAGCTCCGACTGTACTTCAGATTGGTGAGAAAATTACGAAAGGTCTCGGCGCCGGTGCACAGCCGGAGGTTGGACAGAAGGCAGCTGAGGAGAGCATTGAGGAAGTTAAGAAGATCATCGAGGGAGCGGACATGGTTTTCGTTACCTGTGGTATGGGAGGCGGAACCGGAACCGGAGCTGCTCCTGTGATCGCCGGTGCGGCAAAAGAGATGGGTATCCTGACTGTCGGTGTTGTTACCAAGCCTTTCCGTTTTGAAGCAAAGACCCGTATGAACAATGCACTTGCGGGAATCGAAAATCTGAAGAAAGCAGTTGACACTTTGATTGTCATCCCCAATGACAAATTACTTGAGATCGTTGACAGAAGAACAACCATGCCGGAAGCACTGCGTAAGGCTGATGAGGTTCTTCAGCAGGCAGTACAGGGTATTACAGACCTGATCAATCTGCCGGCTCTGATCAACCTTGACTTTGCAGATGTGCAGACAGTCATGACAGACAAGGGAATCGCTCATATCGGTATCGGTGAGGCAAGAGGTGATGACAAGGCTATGGAGGCTGTACAGCAGGCGGTATCTTCTCCGCTTCTTGAGACAACCATCAAGGGCGCTACTCATGTGATCATCAACATTTCCGGAGATATTTCTCTTATGGATGCCAACGATGCTGCAAGCTATGTACAGGAGCTTACAGGTGAGGATGCAAACATCATCTTTGGTGCTATGTATGATGATTCTGTTGCAGATTATGCGAGAATTACAGTTATTGCTACAGGTCTTACAGACAATAACCTTCAGAACACACCATTTGGAAACAGAGCTTCCAATTCTGTATTCGGAAACACCAAAAAAACAAGCCAGTCACAGCCAGGCGGTATGAACCTTAACATGCCAAGCTTCAGCCTGCCGACTATGAATTCCACACAGTTTGGAACAAAGGCTCCTACAAGCACTGTTCAGAAAAAGGACATCCAGATCCCGGATTTTCTTAAGAACAGATAATAAATGAACATGATAAGATCCGGCAGAGACTCCATCTGGAACGCTGCCGGATCTTTTTGACTTTCTGATCAAAAGAAACAGGAATGTCTGCTCTGTATGGAAACAGGATTTCTGTTCAGGATATCAGCATTCGCAGCTGAAAGTATCACATTTTGTATCACAGCAGCGATGTGCATTGGTACCGGATACATTGATGGAAGCTGCGGTGCATTTGCAGTGCTCATTGTAGGTGCAGTTGTGTGCTTTGCAGTCGATGTTAATGGTCTCACACCCACAGCAGGGATCTGCGGAATTTTTTACAGCACACTCTTCCTGGTCACGGAAGCTTTCACAGGCGGTGTCGTCCGCATAACGAGCATCTGCACCTTCGACACTGATGGATCCCCTGGAGCAGAGAGAATTTTTGTTATAGCAGCAGTTGTGTGCGGAGCATTTAAGACTTGTCATAAAAGTGTCCTCCTGATAATTATGATTTTACCGGAAACCGTCAGCCTGTCGGAATGCGCATCCTGTCTGATCGTCAGCACTGCGGTAAGGCTTGACAGATTCCGATGTTGCATAGTATGTCCGGAAGAAGAAAAATTTATACTCAAAAAATAAATACATAATAATATAAAAAACAGTTGACAAATAGCAGACACCATGGTATCCTCTTAAAGTACGTAGCGAAAAGAAAGCAGAGTTCACTCTCACCTCAGCGCTGAAGATAAGCGACTCAGGTTAATATTGCACAGTACTGCGAACGGATCAACCATCAGTGCGCAGGTGTAATTATTTGAAGTGTGGACATCTGTCTGCGCTTTTTTTGTGCGGCTTAAGCTACATTAATGAGAAAGAAAAAAATAATTCTATCATGTTCATGGAGGTGTACAACAATTAGCGGTTTAATGATTAACGAACAGATCAGAGACAGAGAGGTACGCTTGATTGGTCCGGACGGAGCTCAGCTTGGAATCGTGTCCGCCAGAGAAGCGATGGCGAAAGCGCAGGAGGCAGGACTTGACCTTGTAAAGATTGCCCCACAGGCGAAACCGCCGGTATGCAAGATCATCGATTACGGTAAATACCGTTACGAGCTTGCAAGAAAAGAAAAAGAGGCCAGAAAAAAGCAGAAAACCATCGATGTCAAAGAAGTGCGTCTTTCCCCGAACATTGATACGAATGATTTGAAGACGAAGGTAAATGCAGCAAGAAAGTTCCTTAGCAAGGGCGACAGAGTTAAGGTTACACTTCGTTTCCGCGGAAGAGAGATGGCACATATGTCCAGCAGTAGGCATGTGCTTGATGACTTCGCAGATCTTCTGTCCGATATAGCGACTGTAGAGAAGGCTCCGAAGGTAGAAGGCAGAAGCATGACTATGTTTCTGACTGAGAAACGGTAGATATCTCAGTCTTCACGGCAACAGCCGGGCAGAACGGGATGCTATATAAAATTTAGAAGTACCAAATCAAGGAGGAATTCATAATGCCAAAAATTAAAACTTGCAGAGCAGCAGCAAAGCGCTTTAAAAAAACAGGTACAGGAAAATTAGTAAGAAATAAAGCCTACAAGAGCCATATCCTTACAAAGAAATCTCAGAAGAGAAAGAGAAATCTGAGAAAATCTACTGTTGTTGATTCTACTAATGTAAAGAGCATGAAGAAAGTATTACCATATTTATAAGATAGAGAAGACGAACAGGAGGAGAATTAAGAAATGGCAAGAATTAAAGGCGGATTAAACGCAAAGAAAAGACATAACCGTACATTAAAACTGGCAAAAGGCTACAGAGGAGCCCGTTCCAAACAGTATAGAGTAGCAAAACAGTCTGTAATGAGAGCTCTTACAAGCTCCTATGCAGGAAGAAAACAGAAGAAACGTCAGTTCAGACAGCTCTGGATCGCTCGTATCAACGCAGCAGCAAGAATGAACGGACTTTCTTACAGCAAAATGATGCACGGCCTTAAGGTTGCAAACATCGACATCAACAGAAAGATGCTTGCAGAGATGGCTGTTAACGATGCAGCAGGCTTCACAGCTCTTGCTGAGATCGCTAAGAAAGCAATCGCATAAGTAAAGTATTAAGAGACGAAGGAGTCCAGGGAATTTTTCCCTGGATTTTTTTGTAAAAAAATTCAGACAATTTGCCGAAAAACGACACAAGCTGTACAGCGGACAAGTGTCCGCGTTGTGCAATCAGACGAAAAACAACAGATAACTAAATTTGCCCTTGAAATAAAAAATATGCGATGCTATAATTTTACCATTAAACATTAGTAACGCGACAAAGCGCAGGAGGAGAGATTATTATGAAGAATTGGAAGAAAGTAATCGGCGTTGCATCAGCAGCAGCGATGACAGCAGCGATGATGATGCCTACATCAGTTTTTGCAGCAGATGAGACATTTAAGATCGGTGTGATCGGACCGATGACAGGTGATTACGCACAGTACGGTACCAACGTATACAACGCAGCCAAGATCGCAGCTGATGAGATCAACGAGAACGGTGGATTCAACGGATATAAAGTAGAGATTCTTGACGCAGGTGATGACCAGGGAGATCCGGAGAAGGCTGTTAACGCATACAATGACCTGATCGATAAAGGAATGCAGATGCTCTGTGGAACTGTAACATCCGGTTCCTGTATCGCAGTAGGAGCTGAGGCAGCTGAGGATACATTCCTCTTCACACCATCCGCAACAGCACTTGACTGTATCACAGCAGGAACAAACGAGTTCCGTATGTGCTTCACAGACCCGGCACAGGGAACCAAATCTGCTCAGTACATTTCCGAGCACAAACTTGCAACGAAAGTAGCAGTACTTTATGATTCCGCTGCTGACTACAACTCCGGTGTACATGACGCATTCGTTGCAGCAGCTGCTGATGACGGACTTGAAGTAGTTGCAGATGAGGCTTACACAACAGACAGCAACACAGACTATTCTGTACAGCTTGCAAAGATCAAGAAGAGCGGCGCTGAGCTTCTTTTCCTTCCGAACTACTATTCCGACAATGCGCTGATCCTTCAGCAGGCATCTGAGGCAGGACTTGACATTAAATTCTTTGGTGTAGATGGCATGGATGGTATCCTCAATGTAGAGAACTTCGATAAATCCCTTGCAGAGGGTGTTATGCTTCTGACACCATTCTCCGCAACAGCTACAGATGAGAAGAGCCAGAACTTCGTAAAAGCATACGGCGATGCTCACAACGGTGAGATCCCGAACCAGTTTGCGGCAGATACATATGATGTACTTTACGCAATGCAGCTTGCAGCTGACGATGCAAAGATCACACCAGATATGGAAAATGCAGACATCAGTGCAGCAATGAGCGCATCCATGGCAAACATCGAGCTTGACGGACTTACCGGAAAAGCAAAATGGACCGAGGATGGCGAGTGTGATAAAGAGCCGAAAGCATTCGAGATCAAAGACGGTGCTTATGTAGAGATGAAATAAGTAATTTCTGTTAACGTTAGGGGTCAGGGGACGGTCACCTTTAGTGGGAACCGTCCCCTTTTTCCCTTATCAATAAACAATTAAAAGAGGTGCGTTATGAGTTTTATATCTTATTTAAAAGACGGCATCAGTCTTGGCAGTATCTATGCAATCATCGCACTTGGATATACCATGGTTTATGGTATTGCCAAGATGCTGAACTTTGCACACGGAGATGTTATCATGGTGGGAGCTTATATCATCCTTACCTGTATCACAAGAGGCGGCATGTCACCGATCCTTGCTGTGATCCTTTCCGTTGTGATCTGTACACTGCTTGGTGTTGTCATTGAGAAGGTAGCTTACAGTCCACTTAGAAAAGCTTCCTCAAACCTGGCCGTTCTTATCACGGCTATCGGTGTCAGTTATCTGCTTCAGAACCTGGCACTTCTGATCTTCGGCGCAGATGCCAAGAGTTTCGTAGCTGTTGTCAAAGTTCCGTCCATCACACTGTTTGACGGTGAGCTTACCATCAAGGGAATCACCATCGTAACCATCCTTGCATGTATCATTATCATGGTGGGACTTTCCCTCTTTGTAAAAAAGACAAAACCTGGCCGTGCCATGCAGGCGGTTTCCGAGGACAGAGATGCGGCACAGCTGATGGGAGTTAACGTCAATGCGACAATTTCCCTCACATTTGCCATCGGTTCCGGACTTGCAGCGATCGCAGGCCTTCTGCTCTGTCAGACTTATCCGACGCTGACTCCGTACACAGGAGCCATGCCTGGTATCAAAGCTTTCGTAGCTGCTGTATTCGGTGGAATCGGTTCGATTCCGGGAGCTATGGTCGGCGGCATCCTTCTGGGAATCATCGAGATCTTCGGAAAAGCTTATATTTCTTCCCAGGTTGCAGATGCGATCGTATTTGCAGTCCTGATCGTCGTGCTTCTTGTAAAACCTACCGGACTGTTCGGCAAGAACATCCAGGAGAAAGTGTAAGGTGGCCGATATGAAGAATATGAAAAACAAAACAACAAAAAATAACATGATCAACTATGGAATTGTCATTGTGCTTTTTGTGATCGTACAGGCACTTTCCTCAACTGGAAATCTTTCCAGACTTCTTATGGGACTTCTTGTTCCCCTTTGTGTTTATACCATTGCATCAGTTTCCCTGAACCTGGTAGTCGGTTTTTCCGGTGAGCTGAGCCTTGGACATGCGGGCTTCATGTGCGTGGGAGCTTTTTCCAGTGCCCTGTTTTCACAGGTTGCTGCAGACTCCATTCCGCAGGTTCCTCGCTTTATCCTTGCAATCCTTGTAGGTGCGGCAGTTGCAGCACTGTTTGGTGTGATCATCGGTATTCCGGTACTTCGTCTCCGCGGTGACTACCTGGCTATTGTTACACTGGCTTTTGGTGAGATCATCAAGAACCTGATCAATGTACTTTACATTGGCGTGGATGACAAGGGACTTCACGTTGCAACAAGTGCAGCAGGTCTTCATCTGGAAGCCGGCGGAAAGCAGATTCTCAAAGGTGCCCTTGGTATTTCGGGAACAGCAACTCTTTATAAAGATATCAAGAATTACTTTTTCCTGATCGGCGTGATCCTGCTTCTTCTCACATTGTTTATTGTACAGAACCTTGTAAATTCCAGAAGCGGACGTGCTATTATGTCAACCAGGGACAACCGTATTGCAGCGGAGTCTGTAGGAATCAATATCACCAGATATAAGCTGCTGGCATTTACCATTTCTGCAGCCCTTGCAGGAGTTGCAGGTGTGCTGTATGCACATAACCTTTCTCTTCTTAAGGTTTCTGTATTCGATTACAATATGTCCATTCTGGTACTTGTGTATGTAGTACTTGGAGGAATCGGAAATATCAGAGGATCTATCATTGCAACCATTATCCTCTATGCACTGCCTGAGCTTCTCCGTGGATTCGCAAACTACCGTATGCTGATCTATGCTATCGTACTGATCATCATGATGCTCTTTAACTGGGCACCGGCGGCGAGAGACTGGAGAGCACGCATGGTAGAGAAATTTAAAGGCAAAAAAGAGAAAAAGGAGGTGGCCTGATCATGGCAATGCTGGAAGTAAATAATCTGTCTATCCAGTTCGGCGGTCTTCGTGCTGTTGACGGCTTTAATATGACCATTGAGAAGGGACAGCTCTATGGACTGATCGGACCTAACGGTGCCGGTAAGACAACTGTATTCAACCTTCTTACAGGCGTGTACAAGCCTACAGAGGGAATCATTAAACTGGACGGCCAGGACATCACAGGAAAAAGCACCATTGAGATCAACAAGGCCGGAATCGCAAGAACCTTCCAGAATATCCGTCTTTTCAAGGATATGCCGGTTCTTGACAATGTAAAAGTAGGACTTCACAATCATCATCCATACTCCACACTGACCGGAATCTTAAGGCTGCCGAAGTATTACAAGGTAGAAAAAGAGATGAACGAACGTGCCATGGAGATACTGAGGGTGTTTGATCTGGATAAGGAAGCAGACACTCTGGCAGGTAACCTGCCTTATGGTAAACAGCGTAAGCTGGAGATTGCCAGAGCTCTTGCCACAGAGCCGAAGCTTCTTCTCCTGGATGAGCCGGCGGCTGGTATGAACCCGAATGAGACACAGGAACTGATGGATACTATCCGTTTTGTGCGGGAGCATTTTGATATGACTGTTCTTCTGATCGAGCACGACATGAAACTGGTGGGCGGTATCTGTGAGGAACTTACAGTTCTGAACTTCGGTCAGGTACTGATCCAGGGTGAGACATCTGCAGTGCTGAAAGACCCGACGGTTATCACTGCATATCTGGGAGAATAAGGAGGAACGAGACAATGGCAATGTTGGAAGTAAAGGACCTCCAGGTCTACTATGGTGTGATCCAGGCCCTGAAGGGAATTTCTTTTCATGTAAATCAGGGAGAGGTTATTGCGCTGATCGGTGCCAACGGTGCCGGAAAGACAACCACACTTCAGACACTTACCGGAATTCTTTCTCCGAAGTCCGGAAGCATTGTGTTTGAGGGAAAAGACCTCACAAGAACACCAGCCCATAAGATCGTAGAAATGGGAATGGCACACGTTCCGGAAGGAAGACGAGTATTTGCGGATATGTCCGTTTATGAGAATCTTCTTCTTGGAGCTTACACAAGAAAAGACAAGGCAGAGATCGCAGAGAGCCTTGCTGGTGTATACAAGAGATTTCCGCGTCTGGAAGAACGTAAAGGACAGCGTGCCGGAACACTTTCCGGTGGTGAGCAGCAGATGCTTGCCATGGGACGTGCACTGATGAGCAGACCAAGGATCATTTTGATGGATGAGCCGTCTATGGGTCTGTCGCCGATTTTTGTAAATGAGATTTTTGACATTATCCGCGAGGTAAGTGAGAGCGGAACTACAGTGCTTCTGGTTGAGCAGAATGCGAAGAAGGCTCTTTCCATTGCGGACAGAGCGTACGTTCTGGAAACAGGAAGCATTACTATGGATGGAAAGGCAGAGGATCTTCTGAATGACGAGGCCGTTCAGAAGGCATATCTTGGAGAGTAGGGGGAAAGACATGGATAATTTCGTAATTACCATTGCAAGACAGTATGGAAGCGGTGGACGTACCATCGGAGAGGAGCTTGCAAAGAAATTAGGGATTTCTTACTATGATAAGGATATCATCCGTATGGCATCCGAGGAGAGTGGCATTCATGAGCAGCTTTTTGGAAGGGCAGATGAAAATGTCAGCACAAAGCAGAGATTTTTTGCAAAGTCCGGAATCTACAAGGGTGAGCTGATCCCGCCTCAGAGCAAGGATTTTACATCCGATGAGAACCTGTTTAATTATCAGGCAAAGGTGATCCGGCAGCTGGCAGAAACAGAGTCCTGTGTGATCATCGGACGTTGTGCAAATATGATCCTGAAGGATTATTCCAATGTTCTTCGTGTGTTTGTTTACGGAGACTGGGATTTCCGTATCCGTGAGGCAAGTAAGAAGCTCAGCGGAACTACAAAGGATATTGAGAAATTTATGCAGAAGGATGACAAACGCAAAGAAGATTTCTGCAAACGTTTCATGGGTGTTGACTGGGCAGACATGACGAAATACAATCTGTGCCTGGATAACGGTACCCTTGGTTATGAGAAATGCGTGGAGGAGATCGAGAGTGCACTTGAGATCCTGAAAAAATAAGACATATATCAGAGAATATTCCCCGGGAAAGAAAAGCCAAAAGTCTTTTCCCGGGGATTTTTTCATATATTGTGGAAAAGTATATTTGATCCGGCGGGAAATATGGATAAGCGAAAAAAATATTTCTGTGTAGTGGCAATGGTATTGATCCTGCTCAGCGGATATGGAAAAATCTCAGACAGTGCATTTCGGATGCGGGTGACCAGAATGATCGCCGGTGAGGGGATGCTCCGGCTGGTGGCGGCGCAGTACGGACAAAAAGCAGCAGAACCGGTGGCTGAGACAGCCTCTGACAGAAGCGAAAAAGAGGATCGTCCACGTGTGGCTCTTACCTTTGATGATGGACCACATGCAACATATACACCTCTGCTTCTGGATGGCCTGCGGAAGCGTGGAATCCATGCCACATTTTTTCTTATGGGAAAAAATATCCGGGGAAATGAGGAGATCGTAACGCAGATGCAGAGAGACGGTCATCTCATCGGTAATCACACGTATGATCACGTGCAGCTTGATAAGATTCCTGGTGATCAGGCCTGTCAGCAGATCATAAAGACGAATAATGAGATCTACGAGATCACCGGAGAATATCCCATGTATCTTCGCCCGCCCTACGGTGCCTGGCCGAAGGATCTGGAGCTCTGTGTGACCATGTTGCCGGTATTCTGGGATGTGGATACCCTGGACTGGAAATCAAAAAATGTCCGTTCTGTGGAAAATATCGTAAAAAGACAAGTGAAGGATGGCTCCATTATCCTGATGCATGACAGCTTTTCTACCTCCGTGGAAGCGGCCCTGGAGATCGCGGATATGCTTACGGAAGAAGGATATGACCTGGTAACTGCAGATCAGCTGCTGGTGATGTAACTGTGATTTGCCGAAAAGGCAGAAACGATTGCTTTTTTATGTGCAAACAGGTAAAATTATAAAAATAAGGAATCTGTCCGTATGCCGGAAACAAATGAAACGATCGTTGCCGGATACAAATCTATGAAAAGAATACGGATCGTGAATATCCGCTTTTTACAGAAAATACAGGAGTGAAAGCCATGGATTTATTTGAATACGCAAAGTCAAAAACGCTGGATCAGGAGTCACCTCTTGCATCCAGGCTGCGTCCGCGAACACTGGATGAGGTGGTGGGACAGCAGCACATCGTAGGAAAAGATAAATTGCTGTATCGTGCCATAAAGGCGGATAAGCTGACATCTGTTATTTTTTACGGCCCTCCGGGAACCGGAAAGACCACCCTGGCAAAAGTCATCGCCAATACCACAAGCGCCAGCTTTACCCAGATTAATGCAACTGTAGCAGGGAAGAAAGATATGGAAGCAGTTGTAAAGCAGGCACAGGACGATCTCGGCATGTATGGAAAAAAGACCATTCTGTTCATTGATGAGATCCACCGTTTCAACAAGGGACAGCAGGATTATCTTCTTCCCTTTGTGGAGGACGGGACCATCATTCTTATCGGGGCCACAACAGAGAATCCATATTTTGAGGTAAACGGAGCGCTTCTTTCAAGATCGATCATCTTTGAATTGAAGTCCCTGGAGATACCGGAGATAAAGGAACTGATCCTGCGTGCGGTTAACGATCCGGAACGTGGAATGGGAAGCTATGGGGCGGTGATCGAGGAGGATGCTCTGGAATTTCTGGCAGATATGGCAGGAGGAGACGCCAGAAGCGCCTTAAACGCCATAGAACTGGGAATCCTCACCACACCTCGTGATACAGACGGTAAGATCCATCTGACCCTTGAGGTGGCTTCTGAGTGTATCCAGAAGCGTGTGGTGCGCTACGATAAGAACGGGGACAATCATTATGATATCATTTCTGCCTTTATCAAGAGCATGCGAGGCTCCGACCCGGATGCGGCAGTCTATTATCTGGCAAAAATGCTCTATGCAGGAGAAGATGTGAAATTTATCGCAAGAAGGATCATGATCCTTGCTTCCGAAGATATCGGAAACGCAGATCCACAGGCCCTCTGCGTGGCAACGGCAGCAGCACAGGCAGTGGAACGTGTGGGAATGCCGGAGTCCCAGATCATTCTTTCCCAGGCAGTTACATACATGGCCTGTGCACCCAAGAGCAATTCTGCAGTAAATGCTATACAGGAAGCCATGCGCTGCGTGAAGGCGAAGAAGACAACCGTTCCGGTGCATCTGCAGGATGCCCATTATGGTGGCCACGAAAGTCTGGGTCATGGTATCGGATATAAATATGCCCATGATTATCCGAATCACTATGTAAAACAGCAGTATCTGCCATCAGAAATCGAAGGAGAACATTTTTACGAGCTCAGTGATATGGGATATGAAAAGAAACTGAAAGAGCATATGAAGAAGATCCACGAAGAAGCGAAATAAATGAATATAAGTAAAACGGAGGAGCCTCTCAGAGAAGCTCCTCCATTATTTTGTCATAAACATTCTGGTATTTATAAGGCCAGCTTTCACATACAGACTGTGCAGCAGCAAGATTTGGCACATTGATGCTGAGATCAACGATGCTGACGCCGCTTTCGATGATCCGCAGACGTACCGAGTAGCTGCCCTCTTTGGTGGGATAGTAATCTGCAGGAGTCAGGAGATGTTCTTCGATCTTGCAGTGGAGGGAATTGAGATATTCTTCCACTTCTTTCTTGATGTCAGAGGAAAGTTCTTTGGAAAAATATTTCAGAGTGTTTTTTCCCTCGGAGGTCAATCGATAGTAACTGCGGTTGGACTGTGAAGACATTTCCACCAGATCTGCCTCCACAAGTTCGGAAACTGCCTGCTGGAGCTGAAAATAATTGGTGTATTTCCGGTCCAGGATAAAATCGGTGATCTGGGAATTTGTGAGATCCCCATCGGAATTCTGCAGCATATATAAAATAATAAGCTTATAGGTTGTAAAAGGTGATGCCATAAGAATCCTCCTTTTTACTGGCTGCGGGAAAGGGCTTCGAGAGCTTTTCCCTGAAAACTTGCTCTTTCTTTCATCCGGTGATGAAGAAGGTTTAAAACTTCTCGTTTGCGGCTGGCCCATAAAGGTGCGATCAGCAGATCCTTCGGTCCGTCGCCGGTGACCCGGTGGATCACGATATCCGGTCTGAGATGTTCCAGACAGTCAATGACAAGGTTCAGATACTCGTCCCGTTCATAAGTGCGGAAAAGACCGGCTTCATGATCAGCGGCAAGATCTGTACCACGCAGTACATGAAGAAGCTGCAGCTTGATCCCCTGGATATCCATGGCGTTCAGATAAGCCATTGTTTCCAGGATATCCTTCCGGCTTTCGCCGGGAAGCCCCAGGATGGTGTGGACGATCACTTCGATGCCGCCTGCGCGGAGATTTTTTACTGCGGTATCAAAACAGGACAGTGGATAGCCGCGCCGTATATATCTGGCGGTATCTTCATGGATAGTCTGGAGTCCCAGCTCCACCCACACCGGTTTGATCTGGTTCAGGGAATCAAGAAGCTCCAGTACATCATCTCCCAGACAGTCCGGTCTGGTACCAATGGACAGTGCCACGATATCCGGATGGGAGATGGCTTCTGTGAAGATCTTATGCAGGTGTTCCACAGGAGCGTATGTGTTTGTATATGCCTGAAAATAGGCGATATATTTATGAATCGGGCGTTTGGAAGAGAGACTTTTGATCTGTGTGTTGATCTGCTCTGTAATGGAAAGAGCAGCGTTTGCTGCAAAATCTCCGCTTCCGCCCTGGCTGCAGAAGATGCAGCCTTTTTTGCCCAGGGTGCCGTCACGGTTGGGACAGGACATGCCGCCGTTTAATGCAACCCGGTAGACCTTTTCGCCGTACCGTTCCCGGAGCATATAATCCAGAGAGTGATAAGGCTTGTCGTTCCAGCGCTTCATTATGCCTCTTTCGGTTCGTTTTTCTCTTCGCCGTTTTCTTCGTTTTCATCTTTCGGTATATAGTTATCGAAGATCTTTACAAAGATCTTTGATTTCCAGTAGGCCAGCGTGGAAAATCCCATCAGAATAAAAAGCATGATCAGGATGGATGTAAATTGTGCGTAGCTCACATAAGCAAAAAGCCACATCAGTAGGAGCGGAGACGCAGAGATCACAAGCATCAAAAGTGTCAGCGGAAGATGGCGGACGGACATCAGGAATGCATTTACAAAGGTATTCTTGACGGAATTAAAAAATTTGGAAAGGATCGGATAAATGTACAGAAGGATCATCGCATAGATCAGTGCAAATGCAATGAACAGACTGAAAAGTCCTTTGTACATAGCTCCGCTTCCGGCTCTGGCGATCCGAAGATCGATAAACAGAACAGCAGCGGTGAGGAGCATGATGATATTGATGATGGTCGCCTGTTTGAAATTCTGTTTGAATGAGCGGAAAAAGCTGCGGGCAATATAAGATTCTTCGTCTCTTGCCATCTTCAGTGTGACATAGTAGAGAGCTGTTATGGAGGCGCCTGCGGTGACAACCGGAATACAGCAGAGGATGCACAGAAAATTCAGAAGAAGCAGATCTGCTACGCGTCCCATGAACACGAAGAATTTGTTGTCCATGTTGAAAAAACGATTCATTTGATAAGTCTCCTTTTCTTTTGGATATTATTTTAAGTATACCCAATCACAGCAGAAAAAGCAAATCCCAAATGTTTTCCGAGACTGTGGAAGCAGGAAAATCATGTGTCCGCCATAGAAAGACAAAATAGTGAAATAGTTTATTAAATTTCCCTAAAAGGCTTGCTTATCACGAATTAGAGTGTTAAAATATCAGTATTGTATTAGACGAAATTTATGTATTTTAAAGGAGCGTAACAATGAGCAAAAAAATCAGGACGGAGGCTGTGGATCATCTTTTTGAAGCGATCCTGTGCCTGAAGGACAAGGAAGAGTGTTATACATTTTTTGAGGATGTGTGCACCATCAATGAGCTGCTTTCTTTATCTCAGCGCTTCGAGGTAGCCAAGATGCTTACTGATAAGCGTACATACCTTGATATTTCCGAGAAAACAGGAGCTTCCACAGCTACGATCAGCCGTGTGAACCGTTCCCTGAACTATGGAAATGATGGTTATGAGATGGTATTTGCACGTATGAAGAAGGATAACGGGGAGCAGGGCGGCGAAGCAGAATAAGGCTTACGTCCATACCGTGATGATAACGGATAATACTGTAACGAAAAAGAGACAGGCGATCGTGCGTCTGTCTCTTTTTTTTCGGTGCGCCCGGCGACGCACGTTTATGACCGGATGTGAGCTCCGGATATTATTTGTCTTTTTTTGAGGAATCCGTATCTTTTGAGGAATTCATGTGGTCGATCATGTTTTCGATGATCATTTTTTTCATGTATACGTCGAAGCTAAGAAGACAGATAAAGGAAAACTGGTGAAGGAATTCCTTATCCTCCGGGTCGGCGTCCTCAAAAATTTCTCCGGCACTTTTGAAACGGCGCATAAGATCCTTTTCCAGGTAACGGATCTGTGACTGCTCCATACTGAAAACCTCCTGGTAGATGTAAGTCATGTCCTTTTCTGTAACGGACTTGAAGTATTTCTCGGTGATCGGTCCCAGAAGGGTCTGGATATCACTGATGGAGAGGATATTTTTAAAATAGTAGATAAAGATCAGCATCAGCAGATGCTCCCGGGAATAGCGCTTCTTTTCCGGCGGGGGAAGGAGCTTGTTCTTTGCGTAATTGTTGATCATGGTCTTGGTCAGGATCTTGTCATCATCATGACGCTTGGTGGAAGCGAGATTATCTTCCATAAAGGTTGTGACCTGATCCATGTAAAGAGCAATATTGGGAATTTCATCGGGTTTTATATAATCAAGCTCAGCAATTTTTGCAAAAATGCTGTTCATCATTTCTTTTTCGTTTTCTGTCATCGCATTATCACCTCTGCTCCTTATTATATAGTTTTAAATACTACTTGTAAAGAAACTTTTTTTCAGAGAGGTGGGTTTACCGGAAAGTAAAGTCATGATAGTATATAAAGATACTGTTCATATGGAAAAAGAAATGGAGATCAAAATGAGTATACATGATGCTTTGGACACATTGAATCCTATGCAGCGGGAAGCTGCCGTACATACAGAGGGACCACTTCTGATCCTCGCAGGAGCCGGTTCCGGAAAAACAAGAGTGCTGACCCACAGGATCGCCTATTTAATGGAAGAAAAGGGTGTAAACCCATGGAATATCCTGGCGATCACCTTTACCAACAAGGCCGCCAGTGAGATGCGGGAACGTGTGAATAAAATGGCGGGAATGGGTGCGGAGAGCGTATGGGTCTCCACCTTCCATTCCGCCTGCGTGAGGATCCTGCGCAGACATATTGAGGTGCTGGGCTTTGGCAGTAATTTTACCATTTATGATGCCGACGACCAAAAAACAGTCATGAAGGAAATCTTCCGGAAGTTTGATATCAATACCAAGATTTACAAGGAACGAGGCGTTCTTGCTGAGATTTCCCATGCCAAGGATGAACTGATCACACCGGAAGAGATGGAGCTGAATGCAGGCGGCGACCCGGACGCACGGAAGATTGCCGGTATGTATAAGGAATATCAGTCTATCCTCCGGGGAAACAATGCACTGGATTTTGATGACCTGATCGTGAAGACTGTGGAGCTTTTTCAGCATAATCCGGATATCCTGGACTATTATCAGGAACGTTTCAAATATATTATGGTGGATGAGTATCAGGATACCAATACTGCCCAGTTTAAATTTGTAAGTCTTCTTGCTGAGAAATACAAGAATCTCTGTGTGGTTGGTGATGATGATCAGTCCATCTATCGTTTTCGTGGAGCAAATATCGGGAATATCTTAGGCTTTGAGAAGGTTTTTCCTGAGGCTAAGGTGGTGCGCCTGGAACAGAATTACCGTTCTACCCAGAACATCCTCAATGCAGCCAATGAGGTGATCGTCAACAACACAGAGCGTAAGGAAAAACGCCTCTGGACAGAGAACGAAGAGGGCGATAAAGTACATTTCCGTCAGTTCAACAACGGATTTGAGGAAGCGGAGTATGTTGCAGGAGAGATCATCCAGGGGCGCCGCAACGGGAAATTCCAGTACAAGGACTGTGCAGTACTTTATCGGACCAATGCCCAGTCTCGTCTCTTTGAGGAGAAATTTCTCCTGGCAAATGTTCCTTATAAGATTGTCGGCGGCGTGAACTTTTATGCCCGCAAAGAGATTAAGGATCTGTTAAGCTATCTGAAGACCATTGACAATGCCAGTGATGATCTGGCTGTGCGCAGGATCTTAAATGTGCCAAAAAGAGGGATCGGACTCACCAGCATCGGCCGTGTCCAGGACTATGCGGATATGATGAACCTGAGCTTTTACGATGCGCTCCGCGTGGTGGAGGAGGTACCATCCATTGGCAGGGCAGCAGGAAAGATCAATGATTTTGTATCCTTTATCCAGGGACTGAAAAGTAAGGCAGAGGCCTATACAGTCCGTGAAACCCTGGAAGAGGTCATTGAGCTTACCGGTTATGTGAAGGAACTGGAGGCAGAGAAAACGGAGGAGGCCCAGGCGAGGATCGAAAATATCGATGAGCTGATCTCCAAGACAGAATCCTTCCAGGAAGCCATGGAGGAGGCCGGACAGCCGGCAACACTTTCTGCATTTCTGGAGGAGATCGCACTGGTGGCAGATATCGATTCTGTTGATCCGGATCAGGATTATGTGCTGCTGATGACCCTTCACAGTGCCAAGGGACTGGAATTCCCAAATGTATTTATCGTGGGAATGGAGGACGGTGTTTTTCCGGGATATGCTTCCATCTGGTCCGGTGATCCGTCGGATATCGAGGAGGAGCGAAGGCTCTGTTATGTGGGGATCACCCGTGCCATGAAGGAGCTGACCTTAACCTGTGCAAAACAGCGGATGATCCGTGGGGAGACTCAGTATAACCGTGTGTCACGTTTTGTAAGGGAGGTTCCACGGGAGCTGGTAGATCTTGGACATACCATTCAGGAGAAAAAGCCCAGGGTAGATGATATCGTATCTCCGAAAAGCGCCTATGCCCAGATGAAAATGAATTTCCAGGCAAAAACAAGCCTTCAGAAGAAGGATTTCACCGTTACCAAGGCATCGAAGCTGGATTACGGAGTCGGTGATACCGTGCGCCATGTGAAATTCGGAGTCGGTATCGTAAAAAATATCGCAGACGGCGGCAGAGACTACGAAGTGACGGTAGACTTTGACAAAGTCGGCGTGAAAAAAATGTTCGCCGGTTTTGCCAAGCTGAAGAAGATCTGAAAATGAAATGGCCGTTTTGCATATATTTTGTGAAAATATTTCGAAGCAGCTGCAAATAACATTGTTCCGGAATGTTCCTGTTAAAATTTGCGTAAGTTATGGTAAAATCAGACATATGGTGGTATAATAAGAACACTTAGGAAAGGTCGGTACAGTGATAGAATATTTTTGCTGTGCTGCCGGTTTACTGTCAGACAGTACAGCCGAACAGAAAGAAAGGATGGTGCAGTGTTATGAATTTAAATACAACAAAGCTTGAAGAACTGCTTGCAACACTGAAGAAAAAAGAAGAAGAGAAAGATAAGAACACAGTCCTTTGGGTACTGGCGATCATCGGCGCAGTTGCAGCTGTTGCAGGAATCGCATTTGCAGTATATCGTTTCTTCGCTCCGGATTACCTGGAAGATTTTGAAGAAGATTTTGATGATGACTTCGATGATTATTTCGAGGATGAGGAAGAGTAAGAACTTTCACTGCAGAGGTTGTTTTGAACAGATCAGAATGGCTGTCTGTTATGTATGAATATGAGAAGCGGATAATTGAAGCCCCGGCGCGATACCGGGGCTTGATTTTTGAAAACGGACCGTGAAACGCTGGCGTTCATGAGCAGACAGTAAAGAGGATCCTGAATGTTCGAACTATTGTCTGCTGGTTATAAAACAGAAAGAGGATTTATGAAAAAAGGTGAAATTTACGAAGGTATTATAGAAAAAGTGGAATTTCCAAACAAAGGTTTTGTTTGGGTTGATGACCAGAAAGTAATTGTAAAAAACGGAATCCCGGGACAGAAAGTCCGGTTTATGATCAATAAGAAACGTTCCGGCCGGGCGGAAGGACGTCTTCTGGAGGTCCTGGAGAAATCTCCGCTGGAGACAAGAGAACCTGCCTGTCAGGAGTTTCCGGCATGCGGCGGCTGCATGTACCAGACCATGAGCTATGAGGCACAGAAGGATATGAAGGAACATCAGGTGAGGGAACTTCTGGATGGGGCAGTAAGAGAGAGCCTGGCTAAGATCGGGAAGAACGGTGATGGGACAGAAGAAACTGAGGCTGCAGATCGTTTATATCACTGGGATGGAATCTACGGCAGTCCTATTGAGTTCGGGTACCGCAATAAGATGGAGTTTTCCTTTGGGGATGAGTATAAGGATGGGCCGCTGTCCCTTGGACTTCACAAGAAGGGAAGCACTTACGATATCCTGAATACGGATGATTGTAAACTGGTCCATCCGGATATGACGAAGATCCTGGTCTGCGTGCGGGAATTTTTCCTGGAGCGTAATGCCAGCTTCTATAAAAAGCTGCAGCATGTGGGGTATCTTCGACATCTTCTTCTTCGAAGAGGCGTCACAAGTGGTGAAATCCTGGTCCATGTGGTAACCACTACCCAGGAAGAATATGATCTGGAGCCTCTGAAAGAACAGCTTCTTGCACTTCCGCTGGAAGGGAAGATCGTGGGGATCATGCACATTTTAAATGATTCTTTATCCGACGTGGTACAGAGCGACGAGACGAAGATCCTTTATGGAAAGGATTATTTCTATGAAGAACTCCTTGGACTGAAATTTAAGATCAGCACCTTTTCCTTTTTCCAGCCAAATTCCCTGGCTGCAGAGATCCTGTATTCCAAGGTGCGGGAATATGTAGGAGATACCAGAGATAAGGTAGTGTTTGATCTTTACAGCGGAACAGGAACTATTGCACAGCTCGCGGCGTCCGTTGCCAGCGAGGTGATCGGTGTGGAGATCGTGGAAGACGCGGTAAAAGCCGCCAGAGAAAACGCTGCACTTAACGGCATTGATAACTGCCGTTTTATTGCCGGGGATGTGCTGAAGGTTCTGGATGATGTGCCGGAGAAACCGGATATGATCATCCTTGATCCGCCCAGAGATGGCGTTCACCCCAAAGCCCTTCCAAAGATCCTGGCTTACGGCGTAGACCAGATCGTATACATTTCCTGCAAGGTTACAAGTCTTGTGAGAGACCTCCCGGCATTTTATGAGGCAGGATATGAGATGACCCACGCCTGTGCAGTGGATCAGTTCTGCCAGGGCGTTCATGTTGAGACGGTTGTTCTTTTGTCTCGATGAACGCGGCAGTCGGCAAATCGAGATGCAAGCATCTCGGCTTGCCTCGTTGCTCGCGCAAAAACCAGATGACACGATAGAGAGCGACTTAGACTTAGATGAGTTGGATGCAACCAGTGCTGAGTTGAAAGCTCGTGATTAGATGGAATGGGTCAGATTGGTAAATGGTATTCGTAATATGGCAGAAGAGATTGTGTTAAAAGAATTGGTGTTCTAAAGCGTGGAAAGCTCCTTCGGGAGCTTTTTGCTGTTTATAAGATAAATTCTGTCGGAGATTTATTATAAAACATTGCTTTACAAGAAGAATAAAAAAGCATATAATTCTTTTATAATATATTTAATAAAAGAGGGTAAGAAAACGGAAAATAAAGATAAAAAAAATATAACAAGAAAAAGAATAATTAATTATGTGCTGAACAATCATGTTACATCCAAGGCGGGAATCGCAAAAGATTTAAATTTGAGTATGCCGACTGTGTTAGCAAATGTGAATGACTTGTTAGAAAAAATGGTGTTGGAAGAAACTGGGGAATATGCTTCGACCGGTGGAAGAAAGGCAAAAAGTATAGGGATTAATAAGTCATACTGTCATGCAATGGGAATTTTGATTACAGCGAATCATATAGAAATGGTATTAGTAAATCTTGGAGATGAGATTATAAAAAAAGATCGCATCCGTTTAAAATTTACGGCAGAATTATCCTATTGTACAGAAGTGGCACAAAAGGTCAAAACTTTTCTTGAAGGCGAATTAGCGAAGGATACGCTACTTGGGATTGGAGTGGCGATTCCGGGAATTATTGATCAGAAAGAACGGATCGTTTTAAAATCCCATGCTTTAGGTATAGAGAATTATAGTCTGCGCTTTTTAGAGCAGGCTTTGGAAATTCCAGTATATTTTGAAAACGATGCTAATGCTGCAATGCTTGCAGAAAAAAAGCAAAAGTATCCAAATGCGATATATCTGTCTTTGAACCACACCTTAGGAGGCGCATTCTGCATAGATGGAAAGCTGTTTCGAGGGCAGAACCAGAAAGCAGGTGAGTTTGGTCACATGATACTCGTTCCCGGTGGAAGAAAGTGTTATTGTGGTAAAGCAGGATGTGCAGATGCATATTGTGCTGCAAGTGTACTGACACAAGATAACAGGCAGTCACTGGATGCATTTATGGAAAAAATTGAAAGTGGTGATGAAAAAATTTTGCAGACATGGAATGAGTATCTGGATCATCTTGCTGTTTTGATATCAAATCTGCGGATGGCATATGATATGGATATCATACTAGGAGGTGATGTGGGAGGTGTATTGTCAGATTATATGATACCACTGGGAGAAAAAGTGATGGCATATAATGGCTTTGAGCATGATGTTTCATACTTAAAAAATTGTTCGTATAAGAAAGAAGCGTCGGCTGTTGGAGCCGCGAAATACTTTTTTACAAAACATATGGCAGAATTGTAAATTTTTTGAACGCAGATAAGCAGTCCACCGCATCTGGTGCGCAGGGCATCAAGCGTTGGGTAAGGGGATGTTCACTCTGTTGGAGTTAAAAGCTCCCACTGACAGGTTGCAAAGTGAATGCAGATGTCCGCTTTATATGTGTGAAAAACGAGAAGTTGTGTAAAATTAGAAAAAGATATTATAGTAAAAAACGGAAAGAAAACAGTAACTACGGTTTCCTTTCCGTTTTTTTCGTGTTGATTGTGAAAAATACACAAAAAATATATTTTGAAATTATGAAATATATAAAATTATGAAAAACATATTGACAAATCGTGTTTACAGGATAATAATGTAATTACTTTAATAAAACAATTTATAAAAGACCAAATAAAACAATATAAATAAGGAGGAAACAATTATGATAAAAAAGGAGAAAACAGTTATGTTACAGCAGGTAATGACAAATCCAGGAGAAATTATTTTCAGAGAGGTTCCGGTTCCGGAGGTAAAGGAAAATCAGGTGTTGGTAAAGATTATGAATATTGGTGTTTGTGGATCAGATATTCATGTTTATCATGGAAAACATCCGTTTACAAAATATCCGGTAACACAGGGACATGAGGTTTCCGGTGAGATTACAGAACTTGGAAAAAATGTCACAGAGTTTCATGTGGGACAGAAGGTGACGATAGAGCCTCAGGTATATTGTGGACATTGCTATCCATGTCGTCATGGAAAGTATAATCTCTGTGAGGAATTAAAAGTAATGGGATTTCAGACGACAGGAACAGCATCTGAGTATTTTGCAGTGGATGCATCTAAAGTAACACCTATTCCAGAAGATATGTCCTATGAAGAAGGAGCTATGATCGAACCTCTTGCTGTGGCAGTCCATGGTGTAAAACAGATGGGCGATGTGGCTGGCATGAATATTGCAGTCCTTGGAGCAGGACCGATTGGAAATCTCGTGGCACAGGCAGCAAAAGGAATGGGGGCAGCGAAAGTGATGATCACAGATATCAGTGATCTTAGACTGGCAAAGGCAAAAGAATGTGGAATTGATGTGTGTGTGAATACCCAAAATAAAGACTTCGGTGAGGCAATGATCGAAGCATTTGGATCGGATAAGGCAGATGTGATCTACGACTGTGCCGGAAACAATATCACAATGGGACAGGCAATTAAATATGCAAGAAAAGGAAGCACGATCGTACTGGTGGCTGTTTTTGCAGGAATGGCAGAAGTAGATCTTGCAGTGGCAAATGACCACGAACTTGACATTAAGAGCACGATGATGTACCGCCATGATGATTACATAGATGGAATCAGACTGGTAAATGAGGGTAAAGTTCATTTGAAACCGCTCATCTCAAAGACATTTGCTTTTAAAGATTATCTGAAGGCATACCAGTATATTGATGATAACCGCGAGACAACGATGAAAGTAATTATCAACGTCAGTGAAAAGTAAGGAGTTCGTATGGAAAATAAATATGGAATTGTCGGAGTTGCCCATGTCGGGCTTCCGACAAACGATTTGCAGAAAACAGTTGAGTTTTATAAGAGTCTTGGATTTGAAGTAATTATGCAGTCTTATAATGAAAAAGCAGGGGAAAAAGTGGCATTTTTACAGATAAAAAATTACTGTATAGAGACTTTTGAAAATGGGCAGGCGGCAATGTCAGACGGTGCGTACCAACATGTTGCACTTGATGTGGAAGACATTGAAAGTATGTATCAGAAAATCTGCAATGAAAAATACACAATTATTACAGACGGAATCGAAGAACTGCCATTTTGGGAAAATGGTGTGAAGTTTTTTATGATCAAGGGACCAAATGAGGAAAGAATAGAGTTCTGTCAGAAACTCTGATAAAAATAGGAGGGACATATGGGAAGCGAAAACAAAAATGGAAAAGTACCGCTGATCAGTAAGATTGCATATGGGTTTGGTGATGTCGGATGTAATTTCAGCTGGATGTTCGTCAGTAATTTTCTGATGATATTTTATACAGACGTGTTCGGAATCAGTATGGCGGCTGTGTCAGCACTTATGCTTTTTTCAAGATTTTGGGATGCGATCAATGATCCAATCGTCGGGGGACTTACGGATAAAACAAAATCGAGATGGGGACGGTACCGTCCATGGCTGTTAGTAGCGGCACCAATTACAGCGATTCTTCTTGTTATGACATTCTGGGCAAGACCCGACTGGCCGCAGAATGGAAAGATCATTTATATGGTAATTACATATTGTCTGCTGGTTTTGGGGTATACCTGTGTGAATATTCCATATGGAACCTTGTGTGGTGCTATGACACAGGATATTGATGAACGTGCAAAAATAAATACATCCCGTTCGGTTGCAGCGATGATTGCAATTGGTGTGTTAAATATTATCACAGTTCCACTGCTCAGCAAATTCGGCAGTCACAGTGCAAAGACAGGATATCTGACGGTGGCGGTCATATATGGATGTATTTTTACAGCCTGTCATTTCTTCTGCTTTGCGAAGACGAAAGAGGCAGTGATTACTCCGGAAAAAGAAAAAATTTCTGTAAAGATACAGTTGAAAGCAGTTATGCAGAACAGACCATATCTTCTTGCATTGGCAGGACAGATATTATTTGGATTTACATTGTATGGTAGAAACGCAGATATTCTGTATTATTTTACATATGTGGAAGGGAATGCCTCCTACTACACAACTTATTCGATGTGCATTATTATTCCTTCTATCATCGGGGCAGCCTGTTTTCAACCATTATTCCGCAAGTTGAATAACAAAGGAAGAACAGCATCTCTCTTTGCTTTATTTACAGGAATTTCCATGTTGTTTATGTTTTTCTTCAATGCCAAAGAATCACCAGCTATTTTTTATGCATTATCTGGTCTCACACAGTTTTTCTTCTCTGGATTTAATACCGCAATCTATGCAATTATTCCAGACTGTGTGGAATATGGGGAGTGGAAAACAGGACTTAGAAATGACGGTTTTCAGTATGCATTTATTTCACTTGGAAATAAAATCGGAATGGCAGTTGGAACAGCACTTTTAGCAGGATTACTTGGAAAATATGGTTATATTGCAAATCAGACACAAAATGCAATTGTACTTTCAATTATGAAACATGCATTTACGACGATTCCGGGTGTACTGTGGATTGTGACTGCGGTTGTATTATTTTTCTACCGGTTAAATAAAAAACGTTATAACGAGATTGTAGAGGAACTAAAAAATGGAAGAAAAAGTTGATATCGTGGCATTGGGAGAGTTGCTTCCTATGATCCAAATTATCGCTCGTCTCTTTGGAAGAGCAAAGAGTATGCAGTGAAAAAAATGAGATCTGTCATAGAATTGGTAGATGTTATGAAGGTATCAGATGAAGAGAGTACTCTGTTGACAGAGGCGAAAAGTTATGAGCAGGCTACAGATCAACTCCTTGCCATGGGACCAAAGCTGGTTGCCATTATATTGAGAGAACAGGGCGTTCTTATGGCGACAAAAAGCAGAAAAGAAATCATCAAAGCATTTCAGACACATGCGGTCGACACGACTGGGGCAGGTGATTCATTCTGGGGAGGCGTAGATTCCAGCATGGAAGTATATTAAGTTTATGGTATTCTTACCATACGTTATCAGCTCCACGATCGTTGGATTTTTTGCAACACTGATATTTGACCCGAACCTGGGATTCCTGAATAACATTCTTGCAAAAATGGGAATGAGTGCGGGAGCATGGTTTGGAGACACCCACTGGGCATTTAAACTGTTGATGCTTAGGGTACTCTGGCAAGGTTCTGGATCTGGTATTATGATCTTTTATTCAAACTTTATGGATATTTCTCAGGATGTTATGGAAGCGTGCCGTGTGGACGGCTGCAAAGAGTGGCAGAGATTCCTCTATGTACTTCTGCCGCTGTCTCTGCCATCCTGTGCATCGATTATTACCATGAGTACCATCTGGGCACTGGCAGTGTTTGACTTTCCGTTTATTTTGGGAGGAACCAACGGAGGTGTAAGTGGATGTTTGGATTTTGCAAATACAGTATTCTACCGATATACCTTTGGAAGTGGACTGAATGGAAAATCAGACCTGGGATTTGGTGCGGCAATCTGTATTATGATGTTCCTGATCATGCTGCTTGTAACCTTTATACAGAACAAAGTACTTTCGAAATTTGAGTATGACAATTAAGGAGGAAAATATAATGGCAAAAAAGCAAAAGCACAGGAAGTTTCCTCCAGCTCAGGAGTGCTTTCTACTAGCGGAAAAATAATACGCTATATAGTCAGCCTGATTCTGATCTTATTTACATTTTTTACAATTTTTGTAATTGGAGTAACGGTAATAGATTCTCTCAAAAGTCAGACGGATTTTGTTACAAACTTTATCGGGCTGCCGAAGAAAATTTCTTTTTCCAGCTATGCGGCAGTGTTCAACAATGATTTTCTCAGATATTTTATGAACAGTATGATTTTGACGGTATGTGGAACTGCAGGCTGTATCCTTCTTTCCTCTATGGCCGCTTACGGCATTGCAGATATGAGTTTAAAGGAAAGAGACTTCTGTCCAGTTATTTTATGATTGGTATGATGGTTCCTGTTCAGGTAAGTATTCTGCCGCTGTTTCTGATCCTGAGAAAGATTGGGCTGCTGAACAACCTTCTGGGAATGATACTGATATATATTTCCGGAATTTCAATGTCCTGTCTGATCTTTCAGAAGTTTTTCCGGACAATTCCGACGGCAATCGAAGAGTCTGCAAGACTGGACGGCTGTCATGACCTGGTAGTATTTTTCAAAATCATTCTTCCAATCTGCAAACCGGTCATGTTTACTATGGCCTTAATAACTGCAATCGGACAGTGGAATGATTTCTATATGCCAATGGTATTGTTGGGAGACAAAAAAGTAACAACTCTGACTCTTGCGATTTACAGATATATCGGTCAGTTTACACGATATATGAGTGAATCCATGGTAGCAGTAGTAATTACGTTGATTCCAATTATTATATTATATTTCCTGTTCTCTTCACAGATTGTAGAAGGACTGACAGGTGGAGCTGTAAAAGGCTGATAATGAAAATGGGCAGTGCAGAATGGGCATTGCCCATTTACTTTAACTGGTAAATATAGTTTAAGAAACAGGAGAACAAGAACTATGGCGGAGACAAAAACAAACTGGATCTGGATGAGAAACTGGACAGCAGAGGATAAAGAAGAAGCGGCACTTGTTCTGTTTCGAAAAGAAATTGATATCCAGAGGATGCCACAGAAGGGAATTATTCAGGTTTCAGCAGATTCAAGATATAAATTATATGTGAATGGACAACTGGCAGAAATCGGACCATGCAAAGGAGACAGACAGATCTGGTTTGCAGACAAGGTAAATCTGATGCCTTATCTGAAAAAAGGAAAAAACGTGCTGGCTGTTCGTGTGTTGAGATATCCAACGGTTCAGAATAAGGGCTGCTTCGGAATTTACCGGACGGAATTCCCGGGATTTTTTGCAGAAGGAAAAATTCTGGATGATGAAGGAAAAGAGTACAGTCTGGATGCCAGAGACGGATGGAAAGTAAGAAAAGATGAAAACTTTCACATTGTATCGGAGTCGGAACTGTTTGCACCACTTCAGATCCTGGAAAATACCAGGGGTGCACTCTGGCAGGCAGGATGGATGAATCCGGGATATGATACAGAAGGCTGGGAAGCACCTTACAGATATTCAGATATGAATCAGGCAGTTAGTCCGGGAAATCTGCAAAAAAGACCCATACCGTTTCTGTTTCGAAAAGAAAGCAGGTTTGGAGACGTTGTACAGACGCAGGATAAAATTATCTCAAAAGAAGAATGGCAGAAATTTCTGAACGGTGAACAGAGTATTCTGATTCCGCCGAATGCAAAAGTGTCAGTTGAAATCAGTGCAGGTGTAGAGAGAACCGCATATCTGCATCTGGCATTAGAACAGGGTGCAAAGGCGCAGATTTCTATTCTTCAGTCAGAAGGATATGTACTTGGAGGAGAACGAGGTGATCTGAAAGTTCCTGTAAAGGGAAACCGAGAAGATTACAAAGCAGGATTTCTTGCAGGATTTACAGACCACTATATATGTGCCGGATTCGGAACAAAAGAAAGTCCGGAAGTTTATGAACCATTCTGGTTTCGGACATTTCGTTTTATACGGTTTGAAATGAAAACTTATGAAGAACCACTGGTATTAAGAAACTTTACTTACACGGAAACAGGATATTCTTTGAACGTTCAGACAAAAGCAGATGCATCGGATGAACGCTTCAAAAAAATCTGGGAGATCAGTGAAAGGACATTACGCTGCTGTATGCATGAAACTTATGAAGACTGCCCGTTTTATGAACAGCTGCAGTATGCTATGGATATAAGAGCACAGATTCTGTATACTTATGCAATTTCTGCTGATGACCGACTTGCCAGAAAATGTATGGAAGATTTCAGAAGGTCACAGAGGTATGATGGTTTGTTAAACTGTGCTGCACCAAGGTACGATGCCAGTGTAATACCGGGATTTTCTATTTACTATATCCTGATGCTGTATGACCATATGATGTACTTTGGAGATAAGGAATTACTGGAGAACCATATGCCGACGGTGGAAGGGATTCTGCAGTTCTTCCATCGAAACAGGAATTCAAAAGGATATGTGGAAAAAATTGGAGGACTTAATGGAAAGGCACGCTTCTGGTCTTTTATTGACTGGGCTGTGGAGTGGGAAAATACAACTGGAATACCACCTGCAGTACTGAAAGGACCTGTAACGATGGAGAGTCTTCTGTACATTCTGGGACTTCAGAAAGCTGCGAAGATAGCGGAGTATCTGGACCGAAAAGAACAAAGTGCACTTTTGATGCAAAGAGCAGAACAGGTGCAGGAGGCGGTGAGAACATTCTGCACAGGAAAAGATGGAATGTTACAGGATGGACCGGGAATTGAGGAGTACAGCCAGCACACACAGGTGTTTGCTGTTCTGACAGACACGGTTGCAGGTGAGCAGGCGAAAGAGAATCTCAGAAAGACAATTCTTTATAAGGAAAAATATTCACAGTGTTCTGTTGCTATGGTATACTATTTATTTAGAGCACTGGAAAAAACAGGAATGTATGAATTGACAGAATCTTACTGGAATATCTGGCAGAGGATGATTGATAAGTATACAACAACTTGCGTAGAAGATGAAGTACAGGAACGAAGTGAATGCCATGCGTGGGGTGCACTGATCCTGTATGAACTTCCATCGGTGATTCTTGGAATTCGCCCGTCAGCACCGGGATATGAAAAGATGGAAGTAAAACCGGTGCCTGGATATCTGAAATCAGCCAGAGGACAGGTGATCACTCCGAAAGGAATGGTTAATGTAGAATGGTACAGAGAGAATAAAGAAATTCATATAAAGCTGGAAACGTCCGAAGGAAAAGTAGAAAAAGAGATGGAGGTACAGGAATGAAACTGAAATATTATGCAAAATCACCTGTGTTTGGCAGAGAGAGAAATTTTGAGCAGACGATTGAAATGACTGAAGATATTCGTGGTATTGAGAGTCAGGTAGTGAATATTTATCCTGAGCTGAGCTATGAAACGTTTGAGGGATTTGGAGGTGCAGTCACAGAAGCAGCAGGATATATCTATTCGCTGATGAATGATGAACAGAAAAAGAAAGTAATAGAAACGTATTTCTCTCCGGAAAAAATGAACTATCGTCTGGTACGTGTGCACATGGACAGTTGTGATTTTTCGCTTGGTCTTTATGAAGCAATGTCAAATTCGGAGGATACGGAACTGAAAAGTTTCTCTTTTGAGCGGACAGAAAAATATATTCTTCCAATGCTTGAAGATGCGAAGAAAACAGCAGGAGAAAATCTGAAACTGATGCTGACTCCATGGTCACCGCCTGCTTTTATGAAAACAAATGGAAAACGTACAGGAGGCGGAAAACTGAAACCAGAATACCGGAAACTCTGGGCTGAATATATTTGCCGGTATATAAGGGAATTCCAGAACAGAGGATTTGAGGTGCAGCGCATTTCTATTCAGAATGAACCAAAGGCAGTACAGACATGGGATTCTTGTCTGTTTACTGCAGAAGAAGAAAAGAGTTTTCTTCGGGATTTCCTTTATCCGACAATGAAATCTCATGGATTTGAGAACATAGAAGTGTTTATCTGGGATCATAATAAAGAGAGAATTTATGAGAGGGTCAGAGATACTGTGGATGAAGAGACCAGAGAAATGGTAAGCGGAGCTGCTTTTCACTGGTACAGCGGAGATCACTTTGAGGGTCTGGAACTGGTACGTCGCCTGTATCCGGAACTGAAGCTTATCATGTCAGAGAGCTGCCTGGAATATAGTATTTTCGATGAGAAAAATATCGAAAGTGTAACAAATAAATTATGCCATGAAATTATCGGAGATCTGAATCATGGAATGTGTGCTTTCTATGACTGGAATCTTCTGCTGGACGAAAAGGGTGGACCGAACCATGTAGGAAATTACTGTCATGCTCCGTTTTTATACGACGTTGAAAAGAAGAAACTGCTTCCGCAGAAAACACAGGAACAGTATGAGATGTTTTCACATTTTATCTGTCCGGGATCAGTACGTGTTCAGACTACAAAATTTACAGAACAGATAGACACAGTGGCATATCGAACTCCAGATGGCAGAATTGTCCTGATTCTGCTGAACAAAGGAAAAGAACTGGAGGCTGTGAATATACGACTTGGAAAAATGGTGGGAAGTTTACTTCTTCCGGCAGGAATACTGGCAGCGTGTGAGATAGAAATGTAAGAAAATACTTTGAAACATGTGGAAATGGGTGCTGACATAAGAGTACCCGGGACTTCTGGTGTTTCAGGGTATGTTTATTTTGGAAAAGGACGTAATATTATGAACATAGGGCTTCTTCCGAAGCAGGACAGTCACCTTGCTATTGCGGGCGCAGTCAAAGCAAGAGGAGGTATTTATGAAGTACTGAAGCATACAGAAGATATTTTCCTGGAACCAAGTGCATGTGCAGCTTTCCAGGGACCGATCAGGCTGAATCAGGAAGAAAACGTAAAAGAATACCTGAAAGCCCAGGGACTTGTTGAAAAAAATGGAAAATGCCATACATATTGCATGGGCAACAGGTGGAAGTCTTGTGCCGGAAGAAATCCCTCCGCAGCAGCTAGCGCTGTTTGCGGAAGAGATCATCTTCCCGTTGTTTCTATATCGTGGTATTATTCAGCTTTTACCGCTCCATCATACTGATAGACTCAATTCCGACACTTCCGCCGCGGACAACTTCGATATGCTTGAACTCTTCTTTGATAAGCTTGATGACCGCGTCATTTTTGGTTGCGGTCTGGACGAATTCCAGAAGGAGGCTGTCTTTTCCATAGTCGATGACACGTGCCTTGAAAGTCTCAGCAATCTGGAAAAGTTCTACTTTATCTTCCGGGGAGCAGCCCTTTACCTTGATGTAAAGGATCTCCTTCATTCGAACGAACACGTCTGTAAAATCAATAACCTTGATCACCTCGATCATACGGTTCAGCTGTTTTTTGATCTGCTCAAAAGTCTCATCATCGCTGACTGTGGCGATGGTCATTCTGGAAACTGTGGGGTCCTCGGTGGTTCCAACAGTAAGACTGTCCAGGTTATAGGACTTTCCGGAGAAAAGACCGGAAATCTTGGAAAGAACACCGACCTGGTTTTCAACGTAGAGAGAGATCCATCTTTTTTTCATTCCTTTATCCATCATTCATTCCTCCTAACAATCCATGATCAGATCAGCCAGGGTGCCGCCCGGCTTGACCATCGGGTAAACCATTTCCTCCGGATCAATGATAAATTCGATGATCGTAGGAGTTTTTGTATTCTTTTTAGCCTCTTCGAAAGCAGCCGCGATCTGATCCTTCTCAGTTACGCGGATACCCTTTGCCCCATAGCTCTCTGCGAGACGGATGAAATCCGGTGTGTATTCCGGATATTCCTGACCGTCTGTGCGGCGGGAGAGTGCACCGGCCTTCAGATTTGTCATGGCGTAACGTTTTCCGTAGAAAAGCTTCTGCCACTGGCGGACCATTCCGAGATATTCATTATTAAAGATACAGCAGATGATCGGAAGCTCCTCCAGAACTGCGGTAGCCAGCTCCTGAATGTTCATCTGCATGCCGCCGTCACCGGAAACGGAGATGACCGGTGTATCCGGATTACCGATCTTGGCACCGATGGCACCTGGAAGGCCGTAACCCATGGTTCCAAGTCCGCCGGACATGATCAGCTGACGGTTCTCGGTGATGTCTGCATACTGGCTCACCAGCATCTGATGCTGACCTACATCGGTAACAAGAATGGCCTTGTCAAACTGGCGGTTGATTTCGCCGATGATATCCAGCGGTCCCATAATACCACGGTCTTTCATGGTAAGAGGATGCTCTTCCTTCCATTCCTGGATCTGCTTCAGCCATTTGCCGGTATTACAGTCCTGTACATATTCATTCATTTTTGTTATTGCCTCTTTTGCATCGGCAACGATGGGGATGTCTACATGGATATTTCTGGAAATGGAAGCGGTGTCAATATCGATGTGGACGATCTGTGCATGTGGGGCAAATTCATGGAGCTTGCCTGTGATACGGTCGTTAAAACGGGTTCCGATGGAAAACAGAAGATCGCATTCATTCACGGCCATATTTGCGGCATAAGCGCCGTGCATACCGAGATTTCCGATAAACAGAGGGTTCTTTGTGGAAATGGCGCCACGTCCCATGACGGTTGTGACAACCGGGATCTGAGTTTTCTCAACAACCTGGGTAAAAATCTCCTGTGCGCGGGAAATGATCACACCGCCGCCAGCAAGAAACAGAGGTTTTTTGGCCTTCTGCAGCATTTTGAGGGCACGCTTCAGCTGTCCGATATGCACGCTGGTGTTAGGCTTGTAGCCACGGATATTGACAGTCTTCGGATACTCAGCACTTCCCAGCTCGGCCATTACATCCTTTGGAAGGTCGATGAGAACCGGGCCTGGGCGTCCGGTGCGTGCGATATAGAAAGCTTCCTTGATGATACGTCCAAGATCCTCACGGTTGCGGACGGTAACACCGTATTTTGTGATGCTTCTGGTGATCCCGACAATATCAACCTCCTGGAACGCATCGTTTCCGATGAGGTGACGGGCAACCTGTCCGGTAAAGCATACAAGCGGAACACTGTCATAGTTGGCAGTTGCAAGACCTGTAACAAGGTTGGTAGCTCCGGGACCGCTGGTAACGAGACATACGCCAACCTTTCCGGTAGTTCTGGCATAGGCATCTGCTTCGTGTACAAGGGCCTGCTCGTGACGTGGCAGAATGATGTCAATGCCGCTCTGTTTATATAATTCATCGCTGATATCGATGGTGCAGGCACCAGGATAGCCGAACAGAACATCAACGCCTTCTTCTTTTAAGGCTTTTACAAGCAATTTGTTTCCGGAAATCTGTTTCATGAATTGGTTCCCTCCTTTGATGATGTGAAAAGTTAAGCAGATAAGGGCTGCCGCGAGAAATTTTTCCAATAAAAAAGTCCCGGCATATCGGATAAAATATGCTCAGGACGGATGATTCCGCGGTACCACCTGTTTTCAGAGGTAAAACTCTGCTCTCTGCCAGTACAAAATTATACTGCCTCCCTGTAACGTGGGAATGACGATGAAGCCTACTGCATGAAGATCCATGGTTCAGTCCACTGCTCGAGGGCTACTTCCACAGTTCAGTCACGAAGATTCTCACCGGCCATCTTCTCTCTGTGCATCCGGAGACTGTGTACTACTCCCTGTCATTGCATTTAGTAAATATGGATAAAAATTTTCTATCATTATAATATAAAATATCGGAACTGTCAATCAAAAATCCTGATGGCTCAACGGGTGAGCCGGGGATTACGATAACAGTTCCGATATGGATGATATTAAGTATTAAATATTTTTTCAGTACATCAGCTGTTTATTGTTACGGAGCTGGAGCCTGCTTACTCAGGATTCGGTATTATCCAGTGTTTCAGGATCTTTTTCCGGAAGGTAGACATGCACTTTCTCGATACGGTTTTTATCCAGCTTTTCTACGATCAGACGGATTCCGTCCTCTGTGATCACTTCGTCACCGGCAACAGGCAGACGATCCAGATGTTCGATGATAAATCCACCCAGGGAATCATAATCCTCGGAATCCAGTTCCGTATCCAGATGATCATTTACGTCATCCAGATGCATGGAACCTTCGATGATATATTCCCGGTCGGAAATCTTCTGGACAAGCTCGTCCTCCTTCTCATCGTATTCGTCATGGATCTCACCCACGATCTCCTCCAGGATATCCTCCAGTGTGATCAGTCCGGCCATATCACCGTATTCATCCAGTACAATGGCAATGTTGAAGGTGGAGTCCTTCATTTCCACAAGAAGATCGGAAATGCTTTTTGTTTCGTAAGTGAAATGCGGCTTTCGGAGGAAATGATCGATAACAAATTCCTCATTTTTGTCGTAAAGAAGAAGATCCTTCATGTTGATGATTCCCACAATGTTGTTCTGGCTGTCCTTATAAACCGGCAGACGTGTGAACTTATCCTCGCGGAAAATATCGATCAGTTCATCATAGGTGGATTCCACATCCGCAAAGGTAACATGTACTCTTGGAACCATGATATCCTTGGCTGTGGCATCTCCAAGATCAAACACATTGTAGATCATTTCTTTTTCGTCGGATTCAATGACACCGTCCTCATGGCTGACGTCCACGATAGTACGAAGCTCCTCCTCGGTCATGGCCTTGCTGGCTGCATCCGGATCCACACGCATCAGGCGCATCACACCTCTTGAAAAGAGATTGATGATGAAGATCACCGGTGTCATGATGGTCATAAGAAATTTAAAGACCGGGATATAGCGGAGGGTGATCTTTTCAGAGTTAATGGTTGCGTAGTTCTTGGGGGTGATCTCACCGAAGATCAGGATCAGAACCGTCAGAATCACCGTCACGATGCTGACCATATAGCCGCCAAAGCTGTATGCAAGTGTGGTTGCAAGGGAAGAAGCTGAAATGTTCACAATGTTGTTTCCGATGAGAATCGCACTGAGAAGCTTGGGCGTCTGGTTCTCCAGGATATCGAGAGCCATGGCTGCACGCTTGTTTCCCTCGTCTGCAAGAGAGCGGAGACGGATCTTGTTTACCGACATCAGCGCGGTTTCGTTAGATGAGAAAAAGGCTGACAATGCCAGCAGAATAAGTAATATGATTATCTGGTAAGTGTCGCTGGGGTCCACTTTCAATATTCACTCCTTTAAAAATAAGATTATTTGGTTAAAAATATACAGATACTCCCACATTATATACGTTTTACTGGATTTTGGCAAGAGCCGGACCGGTACAGCGCATATAGATATTTGGAGATGATTATTTTGGAGGATATTTCTCTGATACAGAGATCCGGGATATCCCTTCAAAATATATCGGCTCTGTTATTGATCTGGAAGCTCTTACAAAAATATCCAGGCAGCTGGATGTCTCCATGGGAGATATGATGGGAATGATGTATGGATTTTCCGTGATCATTTTCCTGGTGGTGATCTATCTGCTTTCCAAGGTCATCATCGAAAAAAATGCCCAGTCGATTTCCATGACCAAGATCCTGGGCTATACAAATGGTGAGATCAGCCGTTTGTATATACTTTCCACATCATTTGTGGTGGTGTTCTGCCTGCTGTTAAGCCTTCCGGTTGAACGGCAGATCATGGAAGTGCTGTTCCGCGAGATGATGCTTTCCAGTATTTCGGGATGGATCACCATGTGGGTGGATCCCATGATCTATGTGAAAATGACAGCGATCGGAATCGCAGCCTATGCAGTGGTAGCAGTGCTGGAATTCCGGAGGATCCGTCATGTGCCCATGGATGAAGCGCTGAAAAATGTGGAATAATATGTGACATCTGTATATATATCCGGAAAAATAATTCAGGATATCCGAAAATTTTACAGAATATGCAACAGGATCAGGAGTATGTGTGGTTTAACTGAATGCGGATGCTTTTATCTGCTTGAACAGTTGTCTGTGAATAACCACATATACTCCTTAAATATTCATAAATTTTCCGGAATACTGGAAATATTACTACAAACTTGTTATAATAATCCCATACTTCCCGTTGGAGGGAATAATTCAAACAGGAAATCAGGTGAGGAACATGGCAGGCAGAAAGAAGGATCCGCTGTATAAAAGCTTCGGATATGCGTTTCAGGGGATTTTTACCTGCATCCGCAAGGAAAGAAATATGAAGATCCACTGTATGGTGGCAGCGCTTGTGGTGATCGCAGGACTGATCCTTGGGATTTCCGTGACAGAGTGGTGCATCTGCCTAGGGCTGTTCGGAATGGTGATGGCGCTTGAGCTGGTGAATACGGCAGTGGAAGCTGTTGTGGATCTGGTCACAGAGGAACGTCACCCATTGGCAAAGATCGCCAAGGACACAGCGGCCGGAGCAGTACTGATCGCAGCGATCATGGCAGCGATCGTCGGACTGATCATTTTTGTTCCCAAGGGACTTGCTTTTCTGGGAATATGACAGGAACAGAAAACTTTTGTTTCAGGATAGGGTCTGGTGTCGGACTGTGGTGTGATGGTCCGGCAGCTGCCGGTTTCAGGAAAGGAGAAAATATTATGGAATTAGGTGAAGGACTGAAGAAAATTTTACTGGTGGGTATTGGTACAGCAGCAGTGACAGCAGAGAAATCCAAAGAAATCCTGGATGAACTGGTAAAAAAGGGTGAGCTTACGGTTGAACAGGGTAAGGTTCTTAATCAGGAGCTGAAGCATAACATCAAATCAACAGTTAAGACAGCTGCTGATTCTGTAAAGGAATCTGCAGCCAGAAAGAATGATCAGGAAGAACTGAAGGCAACGATTTCCAGGCTGACACCGGAGCAGCTGGCTGCTGTGAAGGCGCAGATCGAGCGCATGCAGGCCGAGGCTGCTGAGGAGAAAGCCGAGACAGCAGAAGAACCGGCAGAGGAAGCTGTACAGGAAGCTTCTGCGGAAACAGAAAATGCAGAAGATACCGGGAGCGAAGAACAGGCAGCAGAGTAACCGACTGCGGATCGCAAATATCCGCTTGACTAAACGACAACGCAGACGAAGCAGTAAATGGAGAAATTTATGGGCAGAGAAGAAAAGGAGAAAAAAGAGAAAGGCGGATATGGAGAGCGGCTGAGAGAGATTACAGCCGTTTTGAAAAAGCATGCCATTACCCGTGGTGTTTCTCCTGAGAAGCTTCGGCTCATACTGGAAGATCTGGGCCCAACTTATATTAAGTTGGGTCAGATCATGTCTCTTCGTTCCGATATTCTGCCGAAACGCTACTGTGACGAGCTGATGAAGCTCTGCTCAGAGGTACCGCCGATGCCTTTTTCCCAGGTAATCGAGGTACTGGAAGAGTCCATGGGCTGTCCGTGGCAGGCAGAATTTCAGTATATTGAGCAGAAACCTCTGGGAGCAGCATCGATTGCCCAGGTGCATCGGGCCACGCTGAAAACAGGTGAAGAGGTTGTGATCAAGGTTCAGCGAAAAGGAATCTATGAGACCATGGCCAGGGATATCGGCCTGATGCATAAAGCAGTGCGCCTGATGCCGCCGGTGAGCATTAAGGGCATGGTGGATCTGAACATGGTTTTAAGTGAACTGTGGACTGTGACTCAGGAGGAGATGAATTTCCTGACGGAAGCTGCAAATATGGCGGAATTTGCAAAAAAGAACAAAGATGTGGCTTTCGTTAAAGTACCGATTCTCTACCGTGAGTATATTTCGCCGCATATTCTTGTGATGGAATATATTGACGGTTTTGCTGTCAATGACAAGGCTGCGCTTCTGGCCAATGGTTATGATCTTAATGAGGTTGGAACGAAATATGTGGATAATTTCATCAAACAGGTGATGGAGGATGGCTTTTTCCATGCGGATCCACATCCGGGAAACGTGCGGATCCAGGATGGAAAGATTGTCTGGATCGATATGGGAATGATGGGACGGCTTACAGAGCACGATCGTCAGCTGATCGCAGAAGCTATTGAAGGGGTTGCCATGAACAACATCGGCAAGATCCAGGATGCAGTCCTGGCTCTTGGGGAGTTTAAAGGCAAACCGGATTCCAGCAAGCTTTATGAGGATATCCGCGGACTTATGGAGAAATATGGTACTGCGGATATGGGAAATATTGATGTGGCAGAGGTAATGGTGGACCTGATGGAGGTCATGAAAGAAAATAAGATCATGATGCCTCACGGACTGACCATGCTTGCGAGAGGACTGACTCATGTGGAGGGGGTTCTGGCTGAGATATGTCCGGACATCAATATGACACAGATTGCCGCAGCAAGGCTCAAGGAGCAGTTGTTCAGCAACGGGAACTGGAAGCGTGAGATAAAAAAAGAAGGAAAAAATCTTGCCTGGTCCCTGAAACGTGCAGTGGATATTCCTTCTCTGGCAGCAGATTTTCTTCAGGGCTGTATGAAAGGGCAGACAAAGATCAATCTGGATCTTCATGCCTCGGATGATCTGGCGTGGCTTTTGCGGCGGCTGGTGCGGAATATTGTGATGGGGCTGTGGGTGATGGCACTTCTGATCAGTTCCAGCATTATCTGTACTACGGATATGAAACCAAAGCTGTGGGGGATTCCGGCGTTGGGCGCCTTTGGTTATGTGTTTGCTTTTATTATTGTTTTGTATGTGTTTATCAAGCATTTCTTTTCCGGAAAATAAAAGACGGAGATCATTTGCAGAGTCTGCGGGATGGTTTCCGTCTTTTTTTGCTGTTATGGAATTGTTTCGGTCTGTTGTTATAACTGCGATTAGGAGCTATCATCTTCTGACCGGCTGGTAAAGGACGGAGTGCGGGTGTCTGGTCAGGTGTAGATGGTTCCGCTGTAGGCTTTGCGGAATTCCTTTGGGGTGTAGCCGGTTCCCTGGCGGAAGTAGTTGCAGAAGGAGGGCGCGTCCCGAAAGCCGCAGGAGAGAGCTGCTTCTGTGATAGTGCAGGAGGAGGAGCAGAGAAGCTGGGCTGCCATCTGGAGGCGGTGTTTCAGGAGATATTGTTTTGGGGAGGTGTTTTCGTGTTCCATGAAGATCCGGTAAAGATAGGAACGGTCGATTCCTACGTAGTGTGCTACGTCTGAGATCTGGATGGGGTAGGCATAGTTGTTTCTGATGTATTCGGAGGCTTTCTGAAAGTATAGGTTTGAGATGTCGGTCCTGCTTTCGGAGGGCTTTTTTTGCATGGCGGATAGTATCAGGAGGAGGTTTCCTGTGGAGGCAAGGTCGTTTCCGTTGTTTTCGGAAAAGGTGTCAAGTAGGCTTTGCATGTGGGTGAGGAGGCTGTTTTGCCGGGAGGGTGTTTCCGGGGTGAAGATTGGGGTGTCGGAAAATACGGTTTGTTTCAGGATTTCTTTGCAGGCGGAGCCGTCAAAGCCTGCCCAGGCGTAGCTCCAGGGGTCGGAGGTGTCGGCGCGGTAGTAGATGGAGTCCATTGGACGGATGAGAAAGGCGTCGCCTGCTTTCAGATGATAGGTGTGGCCGCTGCACTGGTAGATGCCTTTGCCGTGGAAGATCACGTGGAGGAGGTAGTGTGGGCGCATGGCCGGGCCGAAGGAGTGGTTCGGACCGCAGTCTTCCTGGCCGCAGAAGTAGACGGAGAGGGTGTGCTGTGGGTTGGGTTCTTTTTTCATTTGGTTGGGCCTCCTGTTTTTTGTTATGCAGCAAAAACTAAATGTAATTTTGGGTTACAAAATGGGGTGGATGTTGTATGAGATGATTATACAATATTGGGGTGGGGAGGGCAATGGGAAAGGGGGAAAGGGGACGCCCGTGAGGCGTGTGCTGTCTGTCACCGGGGCTTCGTCGGGGGCTGGCTTCTAAGGCGCCGGAATTCTGCTAAAACCGCTTCAAAAATTCTCGAACTCGCGTCTGAAGCCGCTCAGACAGCGAGAATTTTTGAAGCAACGCAGATTTCCGCCGCCTAAGAAGCAGCTCCCCTCCTGCAGAGTCCGGTGACAGACAGCACACGCCTCACGGGCTGGCTTTTCAGGGCGGAAGGGATAGAGTGGCGATGGCGGGAGGGATTACAGGTGAGGAGGGAGCAGATAGCATCTGATTCCTCCTGTAAAAATTCTGGATTATCGGAGGGATTACAAGTAAGGAGAGAGCAGATAGGAAAATGAGTAGACGGAGTGGGAATTTGGTTCAGAGTGGGAAGTGAGGTGGTTTCCCGGGAGTTGGATGGGTCATCAGCGCTGCGCTGGATGACTGGGACGAAAGGCTGAGTTTCCCTGTGGCCTGCCGGGGAAGAATGGGTCGAGGCGCTTCGCTGTCGACTTGGAGGTGAGTTGTTGTGGTAATGTATTGGCGCTGGGGCGAGATGTGATATTGATATTGTAGAATACATCGGCATCCTCATCGGCATAGCGCAGCATTATCAATACCGTAGAATACATCGGCATCCTCATCGGCATAGCGCAGCATCATCAATACCGTAGAATACATCGCCGTGCCAATACACTAACACATTCCCACAGTGTACGACAATATAGCGTGCCCGGAAAGGGGGAGCGCGAGGGGGAAAAACGGGCTTCGCAACTCTGAGTGCTTTCCCCCTCGCAGATTTCCTCCGCTTTGAAAAGCGAAAATACTATATCTAAAAATACTATATCTAAATAAATAACAATTTTCCCAAGCTTTTCATCACAAAAGCGAAATATCCTCCTCCGGAGGAAGCAGCTTCTTAAAAAATCGATACAACAGCATCGAATTTATAAAAGCTACAAGTCCAAATCCAAAGAAAAACCAGCAGCATGCGTAAAGTGGCTGCAGCTTTGCATCGAGATATGTCATATACAATGGAAAGATTGTGATCACCGCAATGGCGATCGTTGTGGGGAAATGCATAAATGCCAGCAGAAATGCATTTCTGCAAAGTGCCCCCAGTGTATTGGCAAAGGTTGCGATCACCGGGAATATGTATAAAGTAAAAATTATCAGCAAAGTCAGAACCCCCACAGAAAGATAAAACAGCATATGTGCAGCGCTTCCTTCTGCATGGAGCAGAAAGCGGATATTCAGGATGATCATGGTTCCGGCAGCAAGGATCAGCAGCCATATGATCAGTGACTGTTTGAAGTTTTCCTTAAAAGCTCTGAAAAATGTTTTCGTTGTGCCGTTGTTATTCCCTTTTACTGTACGCATCATGCAGTGATAAAGGGCAGTTAGTGACGGCCCAATGGTGATCACGGGGATGCAGCAGAGAATAAAAAGAAGATTGGCGATCACGATGTCACCCAGCTTGTTGAGAAATACATGGACGACATTATCTTCATTTAAAAGATTCATAACGAAATACCTCCTTATATAGAAATGTAGAAATGAAAACAGACCATATGGGAAAAGTCCGATACAGCTAATCTTAGCATAGTTTTTGATTGTGTGTAAAGAGAGGGGACGCAGATAAGTATCAGCACGGTTTATGGGACTGTATAAAAAAACATGGAACTTTGCGTGCACATGTGAAAATGATGGCACGCATGGAATTATGTTAGGAAAGGAAAAGTGTGTTTTTCGGAAAATGACATTTATACATGTGCTGAGTTAGTAAAAACATACAAAAACAGATATGTAAAAATGTTGGTTTTGCTACAAGGAAATAAATGAGTGCCAAAATATGCTCATAAATAGTGAAAAATATGAAAATATATGTAAGAAATAAACGAAAACATGTAAAAATGACGAATAATTAACAAAGTATGAACAAAAAATGGATAAAATGAATAAAAAGCAACATTTTTCCATATTGAAATGACAATAATCCATTTATCATTTTTCCATGTGCAATTATAATAATATCAACGGTCAGGGACGTGAAAAAATATAAAAACTGACCAAAGAAAGAGGGAAAATAAGAAAGATTTAAAAGGAGGAAGAAGTTATGAATTTCAAAAGAGTAGCAGCATTATTGTTAGCAGGTGCCATGGTAATGACAGCAGTTCCGGTATATGCAAAAGGTGACGATGTTACACTTTCCGTATCCATCTGGGACACCAACCAGGAGCCGGGAATCAAAGAAATTCTCGCAGACTTCACAGAGAAGACAGGAATCAAGACAGAGATTTCCGTTGTTAAATGGGATGAGTACTGGACAATGCTTGAGGCCGGTGCACAGGGTGGTTCCCTTCCGGACGTATTCTGGATGCACTCCAACGAGAGTCAGAGATACATGTCCAACGATATGCTTCTTGATCTGACCGATAAGATCAAAGACAGCGATCTGATCGATCCGGAGAACTATCCGGAGGATATCTGGGGACTGTATACATACGATGATAAATATTATGCAGTACCGAAGGATGTAGATACAATCGCTCTCTGGTACAACAAGACATTATTTGACGAGGCAGGACTTGATTATCCGACAGCTGACTGGACATGGGATGATGTTACAGAGGCAGCTAAGAAGCTTACTAAGGATGATGGTTCCCAGTACGGTCTCGGAATGAGAAATGATAACAACCAGGCCGGATACTACAACCTGATCTATGATAACGGCGGATACATCATTAGCGATGACAAGACAAAATCCGGCTGGGATGATGAGAAGACGATCGCAGCTATGCAGACACTGGAAGGATGGATCAAGGATGGCGTGATCCCGTCTCTTGAGACAATGTCCGAGAACAACGAGGACGTACTTTTCGAGGCTGGCAAGATCGCTATGACATGCCAGGGCTCCTGGATGCTTGCAGCATTTAAAGAGAACGAGTACACAGCAGCTAACTGTGATTGTGTAGAGCTTCCTAAAAACGCTGAGACAGGCAGAAGAGCTTCCTTATATAACGGACTTGGATGGGCAGCATCTGCTTCCGGTGAGCACACAGACGAAGCTTGGCAGCTGATCGAGTACCTCGGATCCAAAGAGGCTCAGGAGAAACAGGCTGAGCTTGGTGTTACAATGAGTGCATACAAAGATACATCTGATGCATGGGCTAAATCCGCAGACTTTAACCTTCAGGCTTATCTGAACATGATGGATGACATGGAGATCCGTCCATACTCCAAATCTACTGTAACATGGGAGAACGAGGACAACGAGATCCTTAAGGGCGTATACACAGGCGACATCACAATGGAAGAGGCTTGCAAGCAGATGGCTGATCAGATGAACGAGAAGCTGGCTGAGGAGTAAGCATTAAGAAACACCGATAATTAAGTGCAGTAATGAGAGGGGCCGCCGCACTCAGGTGCAGCGGCCTCATACATAGAAGGAATAGAAGGAGTGATTCTTATGGCTAAAACTACCAAGTCACAGGCACGGACAAAGAGAGAGCGCAGTGAGTTCCTCTGGGGCTGGCTGTTTATTCTCCCAACAACCATCGGACTGATCGTATTGAACATCATTCCGATCTTCCAGACTATTTACCAGAGCTTTTTCAAAACAGGAGATTTTGGTAAAGGAAATATCTTTATCGGTTTACAGAACTATCAGAAGGTTTTTGCAGATAAAGAGATCTGGCAGGCACTGATCAACACATTCAAATATGCGATCGTGGAGGTTCCTTTTTCCATTGTCATCGCACTTGTTCTTGCAGTACTTCTTAACAGAAAGATGAAGGGCCGTTCTGTTTACAGAACCATCATCTTCCTCCCGATGGTAGCAGCTCCGGCAGCGGTAGCCATGGTATGGAGATGGCTGTTCAACTCTGATTATGGTCTTATCAATAACGTTTTCCATGTTCATGTAAACTGGGTTTCTAATCCGAAAATTGCAGTATTTGCAGTTGCGATCATCGGTGTATGGTCTATCATCGGTTACAATATGGTTCTTTTTCTGGCAGGACTTCAGGAAATTCCGAGAGATTATTATGAAGCGGCAGAGATTGACGGAGCTACAGGTGTGAATGCATTCTTCAGCATTACGATCCCGCTTCTTTCACCAACCATTTTCTTCGTACTTGTTACCCGTGTGATCGGATCCCTTCAGGTATTCGACCTGATCTATATGGTTATTGACAAGTCAAACCCGGCACTTACCAAGACTCAGTCACTGGTTTACCTGTTCTATAAATATGCATTTATCAATAAGAACATGGGATACGGCGCTACGATCGTAGTAGTACTTCTTATTATCACCATGATCCTGACAGTATTCCAGATGATCGGTCAGAAGAAATGGGTATTCTACAACTAAAAAGGGGGATTAACCATGGATAGTATGGAAACAAAAAAGAAATTAACCACTATTTTAATACATGTCATACTGATCATTGTGTCCATAACGATGCTTGTGCCATTTATCTGGATGATCCTGACAGCTTTTAAAACTGTAACTGAAGCAACATCTGTAGATCCTTTCACTATTTTCCCGAAAATATGGAGAAAAGACGCATTTATTTCTGTTATCAATAACATGAACTTCCTGCTTCTGTACAAGAATACACTGCTTCTGATCTTCTTCCGAGTAGTGTGTGCGGTTCTTACAGCAACTATGGCAGGCTATGCATTTGGACGACTGAACTTCAAGGGCCGTGATCTCTGCTTCAGTCTTGTACTGTTCCAGATGATGGTTCCGGTACAGATCTTCATCATCCCGCAGTACCTGATGGTCAGCAAGATGGGTATGCTGAATACGATCTTTGCCCTTGTATTCCCGGGTATTGTCACTGCGTTCGGTACCTTCCTTCTGAGACAGGGATACATGGGACTGCCGAAGGATCTGGAGGAGGCTGCCAGACTTGATGGATGTAACATCGGTCAGACCTTCCTTTACATCATGGCACCACTTACAAGATCCAGTATGGTCGCACTTGGAATTTTCACAGCTGTATTCGCATTCAAAGACCTGATGTGGCCGATGATCGTTAATACAGATAAGGATATGTTGGTACTTTCTTCCGCACTTGCAAAGATGCAGGGCCAGTATGTATCCAAATTCCCGGAACTGATGGCTGCATCTCTGATCGCCTGCATTCCGATGATCGTGATCTACATGATCTTCCAGAAACAGTTTATCGAAGGTATTGCTACCAGCGGTGGAAAACTGTAATCAGAAATATTACATAAGGTAATACAAGACCGCTGACAATGTATATAACTGAGGATTTGGTTATTGAGGTTGTCAGCGGTATTTTTATCGAAGCAAATGCCAAAATGCACAGTTATTTGATGATTCTTAAGGAAAGAGGCGGATATTTTTATCCGCAGTAAACGAAAAAAGGAGAAAATTATGCCGATCAAATTTCACGAGGGATCAAAGACATTCCACATTTATAACAAACATTTAAGCTACATCACCTGTATCATGGAAAATGGCCAGATGGAGAATCTGTACTATGGAAAAGCTATCCGCGATAAAGAGGATTTCAGTTATCTTCACGAGGAGATCATGCGTTCCCTGATGGCTGTATGCGTTCCGGAGCCGGGACTTCTTTCCATGCAGTATACCAAACAGGAGTATCCTGTTTACGGAACCGGTGATTTCAGAAGCCCCGCTCTTACTGTTCGTCAGGAGAACGGAAGCGAGATCGTAGATTTCAAATATGTTTCTCATGAGATTTACGGCGGCAAGAAGAAGCTTGCCGGTCTTCCGGCAACCTACACAGAGAACGAGGAAGAGGCAACATCTCTGGACATTACACTTCATGATTCTGTGATGGACACAGACCTTGTTCTTACATATTCCGTATATGAGGATTACCCGGTGGTCACCAGAAGTGCACGCCTTGTTCAGAAAGGGGATCAGAAGATCCGTCTTGAGAACGTGATGAGTGCAGCAGTGGGGTTCCCGGATATGGATTATGAGATGATCCATCTTTCCGGTGCGTGGGCACGTGAGCGCTATGTAAAAACACGCAAACTTGAGATGGGTACACAGGCTGTACAGAGTCTTGCAGGAACCGGCTCCAGCTCTGAGCAGAATCCGTTTATCGCGCTGAAGCGTCCTCATACAACAGAAGATACAGGCGAGGTTTTCGGCTTCAGCTTTGTGTACAGCGGCAACTTCCTTGCACAGGTCGAGGTTTCCACCTACGAGATGACACGAGTTATGATGGGAATCAATCCACAGGGATTTTCCTGGGAGCTTTCCAAAGATGAGGAATTCCAGACTCCGGAGGTTGTTATGGTATACAGCGATAAGGGCTTAAACGGAATGAGCCAGGCTTACCACAGACTGTACCGTGACCGCCTGATGCGCGGAAAATGGAGAAATCATGCACGCCCGATCCTTCTTAATAACTGGGAGGCAACCTATTTTGATTTTGATGAGGAAAAAATCCTCAATATTGCAAAAAAAGCCAAAGAGGTTGGGGTAGAGCTTTTCGTTCTGGATGACGGATGGTTCGGAACCAGAAACGATGATTACCAGGGTCTTGGCGACTGGTTTGTAAATAAGAACAAGCTTCCAAACGGAATTTCCGGACTTTCCCGCAAGATCGAGGAGATGGGCCTGAAATTCGGTCTCTGGGTAGAGCTTGAGATGGTAAACAAGAACAGTGACTGTTACAGAGCACATCCGGACTGGCTCATCGGAGCACCGGACCGTTTTGAGTCCCACTCAAGACATCAGCACGTTCTTGATTTTTCCAGATCTGAGGTTGTGGATTTTATTTATGATTCCATCTCCAAGGTTATCGAGGAATCTTCCATTTCCTACATTAAATGGGATATGAACCGCTACATGTCCGAGCCTTTTAGCCGCGGCGCATCTGCAGCAGATCAGGGCAAGACTATGCATAAATATATCCTTGGTGTATATGAGCTGTATACAAGACTGACAGAGAGATTCCCTGACATCCTCTTTGAATCCTGCGCAAGCGGCGGAGCAAGATTTGATCCGGGAATGCTGTATTTTGCACCGCAGACATGGACCAGTGATGATACCGATGCAGCAGAGAGAGAAAAGATTCAGTACGGTACCTCCTTTGTTTATCCGATCGTCAGCATGGGATCTCATGTATCAGCAGTACCGAATCATCAGCTGCACCGTACCACACCGCTTTCTACAAGAGCAAATGTGGCATATTTCGGAACCTTTGGCTATGAGCTGGATCTGAACCTTTTAAGTGCCAAAGAGATCGAAGAGGTAAAGGCACAGGTGGAATTCATGAAGGAACATCGTGACCTGATCCAGGTGGAGGGTGATTTCTACCGTATCTTAAGCCCGTTCGAAGGAAATGACACTGCATGGATGGTTGTTTCCAGAGACAAAAAACAGGCAGTTGCCGGATACTATGAAAGACTGAACAAGGTCAATGCTTCCTGGATGCGTCTGCGCTTCAAGGGTCTTGACGAGGATCAGCTTTACAAAGTAAAATGGGAAGATAAGTGCCTGAAAGCTTACGGAAATGAGCTGATGTATGCAGGAATCCCGGTTGATCGTGACTACTGCAATAAGACAAACGGTGATTTCCATTCTGTATTGTATACAATTGAAGCAGAGGACTGATTTCTGTAAATGATGGAATAAAAATTATCTGCAGAAAAACATCCGCCTGACCAGAAAAATAACAGGCCGCCGGATATGGCGGCCTGTTATTGGGTGGCGAAGCAGCTCACAGGCGGAAACATAATATATGACATCAGGGAGGTGACAAGTTGCTTCATACAGTTGGTTTTACAAACTCGGACAGCTATAAATGTCTGGAGAATTTAAAGAAAGGTGCGGTGGATCTCTGTCTTACTTATTGTGGGTGGGAAAAATGCGATCCGGGACATCGATTTGGACCAAATAAAAGGATCTCTCATGTACTTCATATCGTGGAATCCGGAAGCGGAGTTTTTGAGATGGATGGCCATCAGTATCATCTGACAGGTGGAGAAGCATTTCTGATCCCAGCCAGTGTGGAGGCCTGGTATGAGGCAGACATGGATAATCCCTGGACGTACCGCTGGGTGGGATTTGAGGGAATGACTGCAGAGGAAGTGATCCATGTAAGCGGCTTCAGCAGGGAAAATCCGGTCCGAAGGATCCACTGCATGGAAAATGCGGCGAAGTATATTGATGCAATGGTACGGACCAACAAGCTCGTTTTTGAAAATGAACTGAAACGGAACGGACTTCTGATGCTTCTTTTTTCTGACCTGATCACAGATAACCGGGATGCATGTCTGAGAGAAGGCAAGCTTCTCCCATCCCACAGATATCCAAATTCCGTTTATGTGGAGCATGCAGTGGATTACATTGCAGCCAACTTTGACAAGCGGCTGAAGATCAATGAGCTGGCAGACCGCATTGGCGTCAACCGGAGCTATCTTACCAGTTCGTTTAAAAAAAGCCTCGGATGCTCGCCGCAGGAATATCTTATGAATCTTCGTATCGAGAAGGCAAAGACTCTTCTGAAAAATGGAGGTATTCAGGTCAGTGAAGTAGCTGCAAAAGTAGGGTATGGAGATCCGCTGGCTTTTTCCAAGGTATTCAAGGCAAGAACAGGAAGAAGTCCGAGAGAATACAAGGAAGAAAAGAGAAGACTTGTAGTGAAGGGAAAGAAGGGCGATTATATGGAATCTGAGTCCTGATTCTGTGATATATTTCACGAAGAAAAAAGAACTCTCTGTCTGGTCCGGAATATATAAAATTCTGGTATCGGGCAGAGAGCTTTTTATGTCATAAGAAATGTTATAGAAAATTATTTCCAGGTATCTCATGCAACAAAACAACAATTATTAACATCAAAGTACATATTTTAAACAAGTTTCCGGTAGTATGATAAGATCACAAAGAAAACGAAGCGGGACTGCACCGCAAAAATAACAGAAAATCAGGAATTTCAAAGAAAAATACAAGAATTCCGGATAAGAGACCCAACAAAGGAAACAGGAGGAAACGAACATGATCAAAATTACATTCATGGGAGCAGGAAGCACGGTTTTCGCAAGAAATGTACTTGGCGATTGTATGTGCACACCGGCACTTCGCGAGAGCGAGATCGCACTTTATGATATTGACGAGAAGAGACTGGAGGATTCCAGAATTATCTTAAGTGCCATCAACCACAACGTAAACGAGGACCGCGCAGTGATCAAAACTTATCTCGGTGCCGAGAACCGTAAAGATGCACTTCGAGATGCAGATTTCGTAGTCAACGCCATTCAGGTAGGCGGATATGAGCCATGCACAGTTACAGACTTTGAGATCCCGAAGAAATACGGCATTAAACAGACTATCGCAGATACCCTGGGAATCGGCGGAATCATGCGTGCACTTCGTACCATTCCGGTTCTGGAAGAGTTTGCCCGGGATATGGAAGAAGTCTGCCCGAACACTCTGTTCCTGAACTACTCCAACCCTATGGCAATGCTTACCGGCTATATGCAGCGTTTTACAAAGATCCGTACCGTAGGCCTCTGTCACAGCGTTCAGGTCTGCTCCCAGAAGCTTCTTGAGGGAATGGGAATGGAAGACAAGATTGAGGGACGTACAGAGCTGATCGCAGGTATCAACCACATGGCATGGCTCCTTGAGATCCACGACAAAGACGGAAATGATCTGTATCCGGAGATCCGCAGAATTGCCGAGGAGAAGAATACCTCCGGTGAGAAGCATGAGGACATGGTGCGTTATGAGTATATCCGTCATCTTGGATACTATTGTACAGAGTCCAGTGAGCACAATGCAGAGTATAATCCGTTCTTCATTAAATCCAAATATCCGGAGATGATCGAGGAGTTCAATATTCCGCTTGACGAATATCCGAGAAGATGTATCAAACAGATCGAGGGCTGGGAAAAAGAGCGCGAGGATATCCTCAAGGATGGCAAGATCGGCCATGAGAGAAGTAAAGAGTATGCTTCTTATATCATGGAGGCTGTTGTTACAAACACACCGTACAAGATCGGTGGAAATGTTCTTAACAACGGTTACATTGATAACCTTCCGTCGGATGCTTGCGTAGAGGTTCCATGCTATATCGACGGAACCGGTGTACATCCGGTAAAAGTGGGCAAGCTTCCTACACAGCTGGCAGCTATGAATTCATCCAATGTCAGCCCGCAGCTCCTTGCTATTGAGGCAGCAGTGACCAAAGACCGCCAGAAAATCTATCAGGCAGCCATGATGGACCCGCACACAGGTGCAGAGCTGAATATCAAAGACATCCAGGCAATGTGTGATGAGCTGATCGAGGCACATGGGGATTATATGAAGATGTACCGCTAAGGCAGGAAATGATCGGAAGGCAGCAAAAACTTTGAAATAAATATGCAAGGCGGAATAGAAAGGCCGGAACACCAGAATGTAGAGGGTGTTCCGGCCTTTCTTTATATGGAACTTTTGATAAATAATAAAAACAACTTGTTTGCATGTATATACAAGTTATAAAATAATTACAGATGAAACGAACAGAATAAATACAGATCAAAATACAAACGAAGGGAGGAGCTTATGGCAGAAAACGGAAAAGCAAAATATTATGCACTGATGGAAGAAATGAAAACAGACATTCTTTCCGGAAAGATCCGTCCGGGTGAGAAGCTTCCCTCTGAAAACCAGCTCAGTGTACGATATGGGCTGAGCAGGCATACGGTGCGAAAGGCTCTGGGGATCCTGGCAGGAGATGGATACATAGAATCCTTTCAGGGAAAGGGAACCTTCTGTGCGGATGTGCTCCGTCAGATCCACGGGACCGGAAACATCGCAGTGGTGACTACATATATCTCGGATTATATTTTTCCCAGGCTGATCCAGGGGATCGATGAGGTGCTGTCCGATAATGGGTACAGTATCATCCTCAAAAATACAGGAAACAGCCGTCAGAAGGAGGCAAGATTCCTGGAAGAGCTGATCAGTAAGGGAATTGACGGATTGATCATTGAACCAAGCAAAAGCGAGGTGTTGTGCAGACATGTAAGCTTGTATGAAACACTGGACAAGTATCAGATCCCATATATTTTTATCCAGGGACTGTATACGGAGATGCAGGAAAAACCCCATATCCTCATGGATGATGCAGGTGGTGGTTATCTTGTTACAAAGCATCTCCTGGATTCTGGCAGACGTAACATTGCAGGATTTTTCAAGGCAGATGACCGTCAGGGAATCGAACGGCATAAGGGTTATGTGAAGGCTTTGCAGGAGCATGGAATTGCCTATGATCCGGATAAGGTGGTCTGGTTTCACACCGAGGACCGGCGAAAAAAGCCGGCTCTTATGGTCCGGAACATGATCCGTCAGAACAGCCTTCCGGAGGGAATTGTATGTTACAACGACCAGATCGCTGTCCAGGTTATGGAAGAACTGGAACGTCAGGGCAAAAAGATCCCGGAAGATGTTGCGGTAACCGGCTATGATAATTCACTATATGCAAGACAGGGACAGGGCATTACCACTATCACCCATCCCCAGGAAAAACTGGGAGAGATGGCGGCAAAGCTTCTCCTGGAAAAGTTAGGCGGTGTGCCTGATGAAGAAAGTACCGTAGAACGTCTGATCCGTCCGGAACTGATCATACGGGGCAGCAGCGTGAAAGCAGGGGCATGAGCACAGATACATAACCGTTTTATCAGATCGTTTTATTAGAGAATGAAGCAATATACCTTACAGAGAGCCTTATAACATTTCAGAAGATCGGACGCATGTTGGCAGCAGAAATGGACTGCAGATTTTCAGGAATGTTATGCATATGATATTAATTTTATTTTAAGGAGGATCTTTCACATGAAAACAGGAAGAGATTATAAATTCTGGTTTTGCACAGGTTCACAGGATCTTTACGGAGATGAGTGTCTCCGCAAGGTAGCCGAGCATTCCAAGATCATCGTAGAGGAGCTGAATAAATCCGGTGTACTTCCGTTTGAGGTTGTATGGAAACCAACGCTGATCACAAATGAGCTGATCCGTAAAACCTTTAATGATGCCAATGCAGATGAAAATTGTGCCGGCGTGATCGCATGGATGCACACATTTTCCCCGGCAAAATCCTGGATCCTTGGTCTCAAAGAGTATCGTAAACCGCTGTGTCACCTTCATACACAGTTCAATGTGGAGATTCCCTATGACACCATTGATATGGACTTTATGAATGAGAACCAGTCCGCACATGGCGGCCGTGAGTTTGGCCATATGGTAACCCGAATGGGAATCGAGCGTAAGGTCATTGCAGGACACTGGGCAGACAAAAAGGTCCAGGAGCGTCTGGCATCCTGGATGCGTACTGCAGTTGGTATCATGGAAAGCAGCCATATCCGTGTATGCCGTGTTGCGGATAACATGAGAAACGTAGCCGTAACAGAGGGCGATAAGGTTGAGGCTCAGATGAAATTCGGATGGGAGATCGATGCTTATCCGGTTAATGAGATCGCAGAATATGTTCAGGATGTAAGCCAGGGAGATATTGATGTTCTGGTAGAAGAATATTATAATAAATACGATATGATTCTGGATGGACGTGACCCTGAGGAATTTAAGAAGCATGTAGCAGTCCAGGCAGGGATCGAGATCGGTTTTGAGCGCTTCCTCGAGGAGAAAAATTATCAGGCTATCGTAACACACTTTGGTGATCTGGGCTCCCTGAAACAGCTTCCGGGACTTGCGATCCAGCGACTGATGGAAAAAGGCTATGGCTTCGGTGGCGAGGGTGACTGGAAAACAGCAGCTATGGTTCGCCTGATGAAGATCATGGCAGCAGGAAAAAAGGACGCCAGGGGTACTTCCTTTATGGAGGACTACACTTATAACCTGGTACCGGGTAAAGAGGGAATCCTTGAGGCACATATGCTGGAGGTTTGCCCATCCGTTGCTGATGGCAAGGTCAGCATGCGTGTATGCCCGCTTTCCATGGGAGATCGTGAAGATCCTGCAAGACTGGTATTTACTTCTAAGACAGGTCCTGGAATCGCAACATCCCTGGTTGACCTTGGTGACCGTTTCCGTCTGCTGATCAATGAGGTTGAGTGTAAGAAAACAGAGAAGCCGATGCCTGCACTTCCGGTAGGTACTGCATTCTGGACACCGAAGCCGGATCTTTCCACAGCAGCAGAAGCATGGATCCTTGCCGGCGGCGCACATCACACTGCATTTACCTATGACCTTACTGCAGAGCAGATGGGTGACTGGGCAGCAGCTATGGGTATTGAAGCGGTTTATATTGATGGCGATACAACGATCCGGAATCTGCAGAATGAGCTGAGATGGAACAGCATGTATTTCAGCAAATAATATGGGAGGTTTTTTACAATGGGAGTAAATGAGGCAAAAACAGCAATTCTTGAGAATCGCACGGCTCTTGGTATTGAGTTTGGTTCCACAAGGATCAAGGCAGTTCTGGTGGACGATAAGAACCAGCCCATCGCATCCGGAGCCTATGAATGGGAGAACCAGTATGTGGATGGTATCTGGACATACAGCCTGGAGGAGATCTGGAAAGGTCTCCAGGGCAGTTACCAGGATATGGCAGAAGATGTTCAGAAAAAATATGGAGTGGAGCTTACAAGCGTAGGTGCGTTTGGTGTCAGTGCCATGATGCATGGCTATATGCCGTTTAATAAAGAGGGAGAGCTGATGGTACCGTTCCGTACCTGGAGAAACAACATCACAGGAGAAGCCTCTGAGAAGCTGGCAGAGCTTTTCCATTACAATATCCCTCAGAGATGGAGCATCGCACACCTGTATCAGGCGATCCTTAACGGTGAGGAGCATGTAAAAGATATCGATTATATCACCACTCTGGAAGCCTATGTGCACTGGAAACTCACCGGAAAAAGAGTTCTTGGTATCGGTGATGCGGCAGGTATGTTCCCAATCGACAGTGAAACGAAGGACTATAACGAGGAGATGGTTCAGAAGTTCGATGAACTGGTTGCGCCTTATGGTTTCCCATGGAAGCTTCGCGATATTATGCCGAAAGCTCTGGTGGCAGGTCAGGATGCAGGAGTTCTTACTGAGGAAGGCGCAAAGCTTCTGGATGTAAGTGGAAAGCTGAAAGCTGGAATCCCGATGTGTCCGCCTGAGGGAGACGCAGGAACCGGTATGGTTGCCACAAACAGTGTCCGCCGGCGTACCGGAAATGTTTCTGCGGGAACATCTGTATTTGCCATGATCGTCCTGGAGAAGGCACTTTCCAAACCGTATAAAGAAATCGACATGGTTACTACTCCGGCAGGAGATCCGGTTGCCATGGCACATTCCAACAACTGTACTTCGGATCTGAACGCATGGGTAAATGTGTTTAAGGAATTTGCAGAAGCTATGGGCATGGAAGTAGATATGAACAAACTGTTCGGAACTCTTTATAACAAAGCCATGGAAGGCGACCCGGACTGTGGCGGACTTCTTTCCTACTGCTATTTCTCCGGTGAGCATATGACTGGTTTTGAAGAGGGACGCCCACTGTTTGTACGTTCTCCTGAGAGTAAATTTACACTGGCAAACTTTATGCGAAATAATCTTTACACCTGCCTCGGCGCCATGCGTGTAGGTCTGGATATCCTTCTGAATCAGGAGCATGTAAAGATTGATAAGCTTCTGGGCCATGGCGGCCTCTTTAAGACAAAGGGTGTCGGCCAGCAGATCCTTGCAGATGCGGTAAATGCACCGGTATCTGTAATGTCCACAGCAGGAGAAGGCGGAGCCTGGGGAATCGCGCTTCTGGCTTCCTATCTGATCAACAAAAAAGATGGTGAAGACCTTGCAGACTTCCTGGATGAGAATGTCTTCAAAGGAAACGAAGGCAGTACACTTGCGCCGGAAGCTGAAGGTGTGAAAGGATTCAACGCATTTATGGATCGCTATATGAAAGGTCTTGGCATTGAGCGTGCGGCTGTAGAGTCTGAAATCTGGTAAAACGAAGAATAGATTGAAATAAAAATCTTCGATTTACTGGCATAATAGAAAAATCTGTTAATTTCTTGTATGTGCTTAAAGAGGAATATAAATGAAGCAGATGGTTTATGAGAATAAGAAACCGACTCCGGGCCAGCTTGTACATATCATGATCGACCGTCCAATGAACAGTTATCATCCGGAACACAAAGAGCTTTTTTATCCGGTAAATTACGGCTACATCGAAGGAATCATCGCTCCGGACGGCGAGGAACAGGATGTTTACGTTCTGGGGATCGATCATCCGGTAAAAGAATTTACAGGAAAAGTGATAGCCATCATCCACCGCCTTAATGATGTGGAAGACAAATGGGTGGCAGTTCCGGAAGATATGACCATGACAGCTCAGGAGATCAAAGAACAGGTCCGGTTTCAGGAACAGTATTTTGAGACAGAGATAGAGATGCTGGAATAACAAAAATATAAAACAGGAGTAGACATGGTACGCCATGTGACTGCTCCTGTTTTTGTACAGGATCCATATATTATATATTTCTGTTATCTGCGATGCAGATAAACTGGATGACAGAGGATGCAAGGGAGCACCGGACTGGATTCTGTGAAAACAGAAATATATGAAGATTTGTGGATTGATTTTTCTGCTATGAAAATGAATGGATCTTATTGAAAATAGTTCTTCATAATGTTATCATTGGACACGAAAAACACAGAAAAAATAAGAAAACAAAAAATTAAACGGTTGTATATTTGTCTGTAATATGACCAGAGATAGCCGGTCAGAGTGTCAGAGAGCAGAATGGTGGGTGGCTGAATGTTTGATGACCAGGGCTATACAGGAGGAGAACAGAATGAAATTAACCATGCTTGGAACAGGTAACGCACTGGTAACAGAGTGCTACAATACATGTTTTGTGCTCAGCGATGAGTACGGCCATTTTCTGGTTGACGGAGGCGGCGGAAATACGGTGCTTTCCCAGCTGAAGAAGGCTGGCGTTGATCTGATGGATGTTCATGAGATCTTTGTTACACATAAGCACGTAGACCATATCATGGGGATCGTGTGGGTGATCCGCATCATTTGCCAGAACATGAAAAAAGGCACTTATCAGGGCGAGGCAAACATCTATGCTCATGATGAAGTGATCGGACTTCTCAAAGACATGGCATTTAAGCTTCTGAATAAGAAGGAGACACAGTACATCGGTGACAGACTTCATCTGATCGAGGTAAAAGACGGCGAGGAAAAAACAATTCTTAATAAGAAAGTGACCTTCTTTGATATCGGTTCCACCAAGGCGAAACAGTTCGGTTTCCAGATGATCTACGACGGCGGTAAGGTGCTTACCTGCTGCGGAGACGAGCCATACAATGAATGTGAAGAGAAATACGCAAAAGGCAGCGACTGGATGTTCCACGAAGTATTCTGCCTGTATGGACAGCGTGATATCTTCAATCCATATGAGAAGCATCACTCCACAGTTAAGGATGCCAGTGAGCTGGCTGAGAACCTTGGAGTTAAGAATCTTGTCCTGTATCACACAGAGGATAAGAACATTAAGAAACGTAAAGAGCTTTACGGAGCAGAAGGCAGAGAGTATTATCACGGAAATTTGTTTGTTCCGGATGATCTTGATGTGATCGAAATGTAATAACTGTAAAAAGAAAGACTGGAAGTATGGCATATGCTGTATTTCCGGTCTTATTATGTTTGGAAACAGAGAGGATACTAATAAATTTCATAGTACATCTGTCAGGTAGAAAAATACTTGTATGGCAAAAAGGTATCGTTTACAATAAAGAATACACACATAGCATTGCAAGAGCATGTCAATAAGAACAGATCTGAAAATTACAGATTCGGATCCGGCAAAAATAAGATTTTACAAATTACGAGGTGACAGAACATATGCCAGCAACAGATAACATCACACTTGAAAAAAAATACAGAAAACTCCAGGAAATCCTCCGTTCCCTGGGAAGTGTAGCCGTAGCTTTTTCCGGTGGAGTGGACTCCACATTTTTACTGAAAGCTGCACAGGAAACACTTGGTGACAAAGCTATGGCCATTACCGCATGTCCATGCTCCTTCACCGACAGAGAACTGAAAGAAACGCAAGATTTCTGCCAGGAAAATCACATTTGCCAGGAGATATGCAAGATCAACGAATTCGACATCCCGGGGTTCCGTCAGAATCCGCCGGACCGCTGCTATATCTGTAAAAAAGCCATCTTTACCAGACTTTGGGAAGTTGCAAAGGCGCGCCATATGAACATGATCGTGGAAGGTTCCAACATGGATGATCTGGGCGACTACCGTCCGGGAAAAAGGGCTATCCAGGAGCTTGGGGTCCGCAGTCCGCTCCAGGAAGCAGGCCTCTATAAAGAAGAGATCCGGGAGCTGTCAAAAGACATGAATCTTCCAACCTGGAACAAGCCATCCTTTGCCTGTCTTGCTTCCAGATTTGTATACGGTGAGACCATTACCGAGGAGAAGCTTCACATGGTAGATCAGGCCGAGCAGTTTCTGATGGATCTGGGATTCCATCAGTTCCGTGTTCGCATCCACGGTACCATGGCAAGGATCGAGGTTCCGGAAGAAGAGATCCTGAAAATTGCAGATAATGAAACAAGAACAAAGATCACAGAGAAATTCCGCACATTGGGATTTTCTTACGTGACTCTGGATCTTCAGGGCTTCCGTTCCGGAAGTATGAATGAAACACTGGGAAAATAAGTATCAGAAAATAAAATAATCCCCCGGAAATACCGCGCGAGAAGTATTTCCGGGGGATTGCTGCACGAATAGAACCGGAGGCTCCGTTACTGTTTTCAAATCTTAATTTTCGGATTGAGAATATCTGTCTGGCAGGCTGTATATCTTACATATAATCCTTCAGCACATCATGATCCCGCAGTACCTTCTCAACCACAGTACCCTTCACAACATTAAGAAGTGGCTTCTTCAGTGCATTTAGCGGCCCTGGCAGCTGGATCTCCAGCGGGGATTTTCCGTCCATCAGTTTCACACTGCTGTCCAGAAGCTCACGGATATCGTAAACGCTTCCCCATACTTCCGGAACCCCACGGTCTACACCGAAAAGTCCGTATACAGCCTCCATTGCAGTACGTACGGAATATTCTGTTGTGAATACGGTATCACGAGGAGTTTCCGCAAACTGGCCCAGGAATGCAAAGTTTACACAGCCATCCGGGATAACATCCGGGCGGTCACCTTTGGTACGCGGCATGAAGAAGGCGGTGATGTACGGCATCATGGTCGGAACGCAGACAGCGCTGTTTTCTGCCATATCGTCGATCTGATCTACCGGAACACCCAGGTGGTACAGCCACTCGGCGGTAATTTCCTTACCGGTACAATCCTTCATCGGCTTCTTGATATAATCACCGGGAACATCTGTGAACAATCCGTAAACCCATACACAGACCTTCTTCGGATCCTGTTCCCTGAACTGTCCCTGACGGTTGATGGTCCAGCTTAAGAGCCATTTGGAATCCTGGCAGCTTACGATACCACCGGTAACAACCTTGCCGGTACGTGGGTCACGCTGGCAGATGTTGGTGATATAAGGGATGATACGGTCATCCAGAGTGGTGACAGTAGCGGATTCCCAGTTTGTTCTGGAAATGTCTGAGCAGAATTTCTCCGGATGTCCGAATGACGGATCCTGAGCTGCGATATTTTTCCACAGGGACCAAACGCCACTGGTACGGACCTCCGCATCGCCGTTTGGCGCGTGGTTCTGGTCGCCGTAGATCGTACCCTCTGTACAGCTTCCGTTAGTGACGAAAACATAATCATTTTCTGTAAGAAGGATGCCCTGCTCCACATCTTTTACCTTGCACTCGATAGCAGTGGCGATCTTTTTGCCATCTTTAAAATTAAAGATCACGTTTGTGACCTCAGTATTAAACTGGAAGTCAACACCTGCATCCTCCAGATATTTTTTCATGGGAAGAATCAGGGATTCGTACTGGTTGTACTTGGTGAATTTCAGGGCGCTGAAATCCGGAAGACCTGCAATGTGGTGGATAAAACGCTGGAAGTAAAGCTTCATCTCCAGAGCACTGTGCCAGTTTTCAAATGCGAACATGGTTCTCCAGTACAGCCAGAAGGTGGAATCAAACACTTCATCATCAAATACATCTTCGATGGTTTTATCGTAAAGATCCTCATCCTTTGTCATAAACAGCTTCATGATCTCCATGCAGCCCTTCTGGCTCAGGTTAAATTTTCCGTCGGTATGGGCATCCTGTCCACGGTTGACGGTTGCACGGCAGAGAGAATAGTTCGGGTCGTGCTTGTTCAGCCAGTAGAACTCGTCCAGAACAGAAGCACCCGGTTTTTCAAGAGAAGGAATACTGCGGAAAAGATCCCACAGGCACTCGAAATGGTTTTCCATCTCACGACCGCCACGCATGATATAGCCTCTGGACGGATCAAAGATTCCATCGCAGGCACCGCCGGCAATATCCATGGCTTCCAGGATGTGGATATGATCACCTGGCATCTGTGCGTCTCTTACCAGGAAGCATGCAGCAGCCAGGGAAGCAAGACCGCTTCCTACAATGTAGGCATGCTTGTCGTCCACACCTTCCGGTTTTTCCGGACGGGCAAAGGCTTCGTAGTTACCGTTGGAATAATAAATCCCTTTGCTGTTTTTGTCATGTTTTCCACGCTCGGTGTTGCGGTAGTTTGCAGTAGTTTCTTTCACATGGAGGTTTTCCTCTTCGTTGATCTCTCTTGTTTTTTTCATCAGCATGGCTGCGCCGGCTCCGGCTGCCGCAAGTGCTGCAAGTCCCATGAATCCTTTTTTATCTGACATATGACATCCACCTTTCGTAAATGAGATACCTGTTTGTATCGGATTAACTGTTCTTTGTTGCTGTTGAGGCTATGATAGCCCATCCGGAAAAAAGATTCTATTTACAAAATACCGAAAGTGTTCAGTTTTTTATCATTATGTCTGTTTTGATAAGTTTTTATTCTGTATGCATTTCTGCTGTTTTGTTTCTGGCGGCAAAATTGCGGATGGCGTTGTCGATGCTTCCGTACAGTGCGGTTGCGATATCATCTGCGATTTCGCGATAATCTTCGCGCATGCCGTTTTTGATCCAGTCCAGCATGATCCCTACAAAGCTGTATTTATACAGATCTGCGATAAAAATTTTCTGTTCATCCGTGATGGGGATATCTTTTGATTTTTCTGTTACCACGCCCATAAGAAGATCGCAGGTAAGCTGGAACAGATAATTCTCGATCTGTTCCCGTCCCACACACCGATATACATTTAAGATGAAAGGCTTGTTTTCCATCACGGCATCAAAGATCTGCAGAAGCCCTTCATGCCAGGTGGAAGAGGTTTTTTTGCCCTGAAGGGCAATTCTGGCATCTTCCAGACAGCACCACTCCACAAGATCATAGATATCTTTGAAATGATAGTAAAAAGTCATGCGGCTGATCCCGCAGTCCGTAGTCAGGTCGTTGATGGTGATCTTATCTAAAGGCTTCTTAAGAAGCAGATGTTTCAGGGATTCTTCCAGGGCAAGCTTGGTTGCGTTTGTCATGTCTTGCGGCCTCCTTTGGCAATGTTATAGTTATTAATATAACATGAAAGTGCACAGAAAATCCATGTTAAGCAGTGACTTTTCTGTGGAATTATGATAAACTAAACTTTGAATATTTTGTGAAACAGAACGGAGTGTACTATGAAGAAAAAATCAGTTTGTATCCTGCTGATCTTTGCTGCCGTGATAGTACTTACTTATGTGACAGGAGAATCCTATTACAGAGGAATCAGTGAAAAAGCAGGGTTGGATAAACAGGAAGAGAAAATATATAAATACCAGTACGACATGATCGTGGACAGCCCCGATTCCCAGTTCTGGCAGGCAGTATATGACAGTGCGAAGAAAAAAGCAGCTCCCAATAATGTACTGATTGAGATCATGGGGCCGGACAGAGAAACATCCTATGATAAACTTGATTATATGAATATGAGCATTGCGGCCAAGGCGGATGGTATTATCTTGCAGTATAATGGAGAAGCCGGTCTGGAAGAAGCAATCAATACTGCAGTAAGAAACGGAATACCGGTGGTTACAGTCATGAGTGATGCGGTGCACAGCCGCCGCCAGAGCTTTGTGGGAGTCAGCGATTATCAGCTTGGCATGGCTTACGGGGAAATTGTTGCCAAATACGTGGATGAGAACACGAAGAAGATCCTAATCCTGCAGAAACGGGACATTGATGATATGAACGAAAGTCAGATATACACTCAGATCAGCAATGCGGTGAAGATGGCAGCTGGTTCTGAGGATATTGAGATCAAGGGAAGGAATCTTCTGTCAACAGGAACCTTTGAAACAGAGGAGGCAGTTACTGATATTTTTCAGCAGAAGCGGAATGTTCCGGATATCCTTGTGTGTATGGATGAGGAGACAACGGAGTGTGCAAGACAGGCAATTCTGGATTTCAACCTTGCAGGAAAAGTGAAGATCATTGGTTATTATACATCTGAGGATATTCTGGCGGCAGTTGAAAAAGGTGTTATTTCAGTTACCTGTGATGTGGACACGACCCAGCTGGGACAGTACAGTGTGGAGGCAGTTACCAGCTATATAGAAGATGGAAGAACCAATTCTTTCTACAACGTAGACATTAATTTTCTTGACAGAACAGCAGTGAAGAAGATGAGGAGGGAGGCAGTCACAGATGAAAAAGATCCGTTGGAGTGACTTTTCTCTTGTAAGCAAGATCATGATCGAGGTTGGCGTGCTGGCAGTTTTACTGTTCAGCATTAACATGCTGTTTTATGCGCGGATCAACAACTCCATGCAGGAGATGGATGATGTGTATGCCAGCAATGCCCAGATCACAGAGCTTGGGCAGGTTTTTGACGATGTGCAGGACAGTATGTACCAGTATCTGAAGGTAAAAAACTCTCAGGCACTGATGGATTATTATCAGAATGAGGCGAAATACAGGCAGGAGCTGGAGAAGTTAAATGAACGGAATATTGATGATTCCGTAAAACTTCTGGAGAAGAAGATACGTAAGATGTCGGAATCATATCTTTCCTGTACCGCAGGAACTGTAGCTGCCAAGAGAGGCAGGAATGTGGAGAAATATAAGCAGGAATATGATGAAAGTCTGGAGCTTTACAGTTATATCCAGAGTTCTATGGATGAGCTGAACAAGCAGCTTTTTAAAGAAAATTCCCAGACTTATGCAGCTCTCCGGGCGGTTATGAGATATCTGGAGATCAGTAATATGATGATCATGCTTCTGGTGGTGATCTGTGGAATGTTCCTTCTGATCATGGCAACAAGGGAGATGTTCCTGCCGCTGACTAATATGGCAGAAACTGCACAGCTGGTAGGTCAGGGGAATTTTAATGTAAAGATGCCCCCAGCAGATTCCAGGGATGAGCTTGGAACGGTAACAAGAGCCTTTAATACCATGGTGGATAATCTTGGTCTTTACATTGCCAGGACAAAGGCCAGCATGGAAAAAGAACAGCAGATGATAGAGAGGGAGCTTTTGATGGAAACACATCTCAAGGAGGCACAGCTTAAGTATCTCCAGTCTCAGATCAACCCGCATTTCCTTTTTAATTCCCTGAATGCAGGAGTACAGCTTGCAATGATGGAGGATGCAGAAAAAACCAGTATCTTTGTGGAAAAGATGGCAGATTTTTTTCGCTACAATGTAAAGAAGGGTGAGGAAGATGCCACACTGGAGGAAGAACTGGAGGCTGTGGACAATTACATTTATATTCTGAATGTACGGTTTGCCGGGGACATCCATTTTTCAAAAAAAGTGGAATGTGATGTGGAAAATGTACGTGTTCCCAGTATGATCCTGCAGCCGGTTGTGGAAAACGCAGTCAATCATGGAATCCGGAATATAGATTGGGAAGGACATATTGATCTCAGTGTGGAGAGATGGAACGACCATATTGAGATCAGTGTTCGGGATAACGGACTGGGCATGACCGGAGAACAGATACAAAGAGTACTGTCAAAAAAAGTCCACAGCAGTTCAGGCGAGGGTGATTCCACGGGAATCGGAATGAATAATGTGATCAGCCGTCTGGAACTGTATTATGAGCGGGATGGATTAATGGAAATATACAGTGAAGGTGAAGGAATGGGAACAGAGGTAGTGATCAATATTCCTCTGGAGAGGAGCGAAAAAAATGTACAGAATCCTGATTGCTGATGATGAGGGGATCATGCTGGAATCCCTGAAAAATATTATAAGTTCCAACTATGGAAATGAATGTGAGATCCATACAGCCAAGACAGGCCGTGTGGTTGTGGAGGAGGCGGAGAAATATCCGCCGGATATCTGCTTTATGGACATTCAGATGCCGGGCTTAAGTGGAATCCAGGCAATCCGGGAAATTCAGAAATTTAACAGATCTGTGGTCTTTGTGATCATTACAGCCTATGATAAATTTAATTATGCCAAGGAAGCGGTAAATCTTGGAGTTATGGAATTTCTTACCAAGCCGGTAAACAAAAAGGTGATTCTGGAAATATGCTCCAAAGCTATGGAAAAGGTAGATTCCACAAGACAGAAGCGAAGCGATGATCTCCGTATCCGTGAAAAACTGGAGACAGTTGTGCCCATGATCGAAAGCGGATATATCAATAATATTCTTCTGCAGGATGATTTTCAGACATATAAGGATAATTACAGGGAGCTTCTGGATATCCGGGAAGAATATGGATATATGATCGTGGCTGAATTCGGGGATTCCACGGAAAATGGCGTTCTTACCAATGCGGTGGGGGCCAGTGTGAAGGCAAACAAATTTTATTCCACATTCCGGGAAATCGCTCAAGGATTTTTTGAATGTCTGGTAGGACCCATTATGGGAAACCGTATTGTACTGCTTGTTCCGTACCGTAATTCCAGGGAGTCCTATGAGGAACGTGTGGAGGTTGTAACAAGAACCAGAAACATGGTACATAAGCTGGAAAGCAGGATCGACAGTAAATTTCGCTGTGGTATCGGCCGGGTGAAGGAGATGGGAAGCACCATGAAAGAATCCTTCAAGGAGGCTATGATCGCACTTCGGGAAAGCACCAGCCATGTTATACATATTGAGGATGTTCCGGCTGCACAGAAATATGACGGCGAATATCCAAGAGATCTGGAACGTCGCTATGAAAAGCGGGTGATGGATAAGGATGTGGCAGGAGCTTTAAGCTGTGCCGAGGAATTTATCCGGTGGATGGAGAAGCAGCCGGGAGTAGATCTGGAGGACATGCGCATCAAGATCCTGGAGCTTGTGATGGGAGTGGAAAAAAAGGCCTTTTTTGCAGGTACCGTGAAATATGCGATCAGCTGCCGCAGAAATTATATTCATGAGATCCAGGAATATACAGATATAGAAGGAATGAAAAAATGGTTCCTGGGCAAAACATCAGAAATCTGCAGTAACATGGAAAGTGCAAGGGAAAAAGAAGCGGTTTCTATTATCGAAAAAGCAAAGTCCTATATTCGGGACAATTACAAAAAAGATATTTCACTGGATGAGGTGTCACGGGAGGTGGATATCAGCCCTTATTATTTCAGCAAGCTTTTTAAGCAGGAGACCGGAGGAAATTTTATCGAGTATCTTACAGAAGTGCGGCTTCGGAATGCAAGAGAACTTCTCAAGGATTCAGGGCTTTCCATCAAGGAGATCTGTGCGGAATCCGGATACAGCGACCCCAATTATTTCAGCAGGATATTCAAAAAATACGAAGGCGTGACACCAAGTGAATTCAGAGAGAGGTTGAGGTAGACAATATGAGCGGGGGGAAAATGATCAGGAAGCTGTTGATCTTGCTGTGTCTGTTGACATTGATGCTGAATGGCTGCGCTTCCGAAAAAACAAAGCAGACAGCTGCACAGGAAAACGATACAGAGGAAGACAGTGGTGAAAAGAAAATTCAGATCGGTCTTACAGTGGATTCCTTTGTTATTGAGAGGTGGATTCGTGACAGGGATGCATTCGTGGCAACCGCAAGGGAATTGGGAGCGGAAGTGAATGTTCAGGATGCGGGAGCAGATACAAAAGAGCAGATCAGCCAGATCGACTATTTTATCAAGAAGCATATGGATGTGATCGTGATCATTGCCAGAGACTGCAAGGCATTATCTGAGGCTGTGGAGCGTGCCCACAATGTAGGGATTAGGGTGATCTCCTATGACCGTATGGTAAATGATGCGGATACAGACATGTATATTTCCTTTGATAACCGGAAAGTCGGAGAGGTCATGGCACAGTCAATGATGGAAGCGATCCCTAATGGCGGAAAGATTTTTATGGTCCAGGGATCTGCTTCAGATAACAATGTGAACATGGTAAAAGAGGGATTTGAAGACACTCTGAAAAACAGTGATCTGAAGGTGGTTTACGAAGCCAACTGTGAGGGCTGGGTCGCGGAGCTGGCAGCAGATTATGTGGAGGAGGCACTGGAAGAGTACCCCGATGTAAAGGGAATTATGTGTGGAAATGATGATATTGCCAGCCAGGTGATACAGGTTCTTGCGGAAAACCAGCTTGCCGGACAGGTGATCGTGGTAGGCCAGGATGGTGATCTGGCTGCATGTCAGCGTATTGTAGAAGGAACCCAGTACATGACAGCATTTAAATCTATCGAAGATCTGGCATGCCAGGCAGCTGAATATGCGGTGAAGATGGCAGAAGAGGGAAAGCTTCCGTCAGATGTGACAGATACCATGAACGATGGAAGCTACGATATCCCGGCGAAGGTGCTGGAACCGGTTGCCGTTACAAGGGATAATATTGATGAGGTGATCATTGACGGCGGTTTCCACAGAAGGGATGAAGTATATCTCAATACAGATTATGATACAGAGTAATGCAGAACAGATTGCATACCGGCATATATGTGGTGGTGAAATTCTGCAAGTAATGTGGCAGTGTAGCCATATGTGCAATAATACACAATTATGACAAAAATCAATAGCAGATTTTTGGTGCAAAAATGTCTTGCCTGATGCAGGGCATTTTTCTTTTGCAAAAAAATGTCTCTGTCATTGCCAACTATGTCCAGACAGTCCTGTGCTATAGTAACATCATCGAAGGAAACGTGATTCCAAAAACAAATAATGAAACGGAGGATTTTACAATGAAAAGAAAAATGGTATCTGCACTTCTTTGCGCAACAATGGTAGCTGGTATGGTGGTAGTTCCGGCAGCAACAGCACAGGCAGCAGACAAGAAACTGATCGGTGTTACCATGCCGACCAAGGATCTCCAGAGATGGAACCAGGATGGCGAGAACATGAAGAAAGAGCTGGAGGCAGCAGGATATGAAGTAGACCTTCAGTATGCATCCAACGATGTAAGCACACAGGTTTCCCAGCTTGAGAACCAGGTAGCAAACGGATGCGACCTTCTGGTTGTGGCATCCATCGATGGAAGCAGCCTTGGCGAGCCATTAAAACAGGCCAAAGAAAAAGGAATTCCGGTTATCTCCTATGACCGTCTTCTTATGAATTCTGATGCAGTTTCCTATTATGCAACATTTGATAACTACAAAGTAGGACAGAAACAGGGCGAGTACCTGGTAGACGCACTGGATCTTGATAATCAGGATGGACCGTTTAACATCGAGCTGTTCACAGGAGATCCTGGTGATAATAACTGTAACTTCTTCTTCGGTGGTGCAATGGATGTTCTCCAGAAATACATCGATGACGGTAAGCTGGTAGTAAAATCTGGACAGACAGAGTTCGAGCAGGTTGCTACCGCAAACTGGGATAGTGCAAAAGCACAGGACAGAATGGATACCATCATCGCAGGTAACTACTCTGACGGAACAAACCTTGACGCAGTTCTCTGCTCCAACGATTCCACAGCCCTTGGTGTTGAGAATGCACTGGCAGCTTCCTACACAGGAGAATATCCGATCATCACCGGTCAGGACTGTGATACACCGAACGTTAAGAACCTTGTAGCAGGAAAACAGGCAATGTCCGTATTTAAAGATACAAGAGCTCTTGCATCTGCAGTAGTAAAAATGGTTGACTCCATCATGAAAGGTGAGGAGCCGGAAGTGAACGATACAAAATCCTATGATAACGGAACAGGTGTCATCCCGACATACCTTTGCGATCCGGTTGTTGTTACAACAGATAACTACAAAGAAATCCTGATCGATTCCGGATACTACACAGAGGATCAGATCAAATAATCAGAATTTTTAAGAAAGAAATTTATCACATGCAGGCGGGGAATATAACCGCCTGCATGAACAGTGGAAAGGGAGGGAAATTGAGTTGGCTAAGATACTTCTGGAAATGAAAAATATCACCAAAACTTTCCCAGGTGTAAAGGCACTGGATAATGTTAATCTCCAGGTCGAGGAAGGCGAGATCCACGCACTGGTAGGTGAGAACGGTGCCGGTAAATCTACATTAATGAATGTATTAAGTGGTATATATCCGTACGGCTCGTATGAAGGAAATATTATTTACGATGGTGAGATCTGTAAATTTAACACCATCAAAGACAGTGAACATAAAGGAATTGTGATCATTCACCAGGAACTGGCACTGATCCCGTATATGACTATCGGTGAAAACATGTACCTGGGCAATGAAAGAGGCAGGAGCTTTTCCATTAACTGGAATGAAACTTATGGGGAAGCAGATAAATATTTGAAAATAGTGGGACTGGAGGAATCCTCCAGAACTTTGATCAAGGATATTGGTGTAGGTAAACAGCAGCTGGTTGAGATCGCAAAGGCACTTGCAAAGAATGCAAAGCTGCTCATTCTGGATGAGCCTACCGCATCACTGAACGAAGATGACTCCAAAGCTCTTCTGGATCTTCTTCTGAAATTCAAGAAGCAGGGAATGACCTCTATCATCATTTCCCATAAATTAAATGAGATTTCCTATGTGGCAGATAAGATCACAGTTATCCGAGATGGATCTACCATTGAAACACTGGATAAAAAGAAGGACGATTTTTCTGAGCAGAGGATCATTCAGGGAATGGTTGGACGTGAGATGACAGACCGGTTCCCGAAACGTCCAAATGTAAAGATCGGCGATGTTTCCATGGAAGTTAAGAACTGGAATGTTTACCATCCTCTGTATACAGAACGTAAGGTGGTAAATAACGTATCCTTTAAAGTACATAAAGGAGAGGTTGTCGGTATTTCAGGACTGATGGGAGCAGGACGTACAGAATTGGCCATGAGTATTTTTGGCAAGAGCTACGGAACTAAGATTTCCGGCCAGGTGTTCATGAATGGAAAAGAAGTGAAGCTGAATACAGTTCAGGAGGCTATTGACAACAAGCTCGCCTATGTTACAGAGGATCGAAAAGGAAACGGATTGATCCTTTCCAAGTCCATAAAGATGAACACTACGCTTGCAAACATGTCCGGTATCAGTAATGGAAAAGTGATCGATACGGATAAAGAATACGCAGTTGCTGAGGAATATAGGAAGAAACTGAAAACCAAGTGTCCGACAGTTGAGCAGAATGTCGGAAACCTGAGCGGTGGTAATCAGCAGAAGGTCCTTCTTGCAAAATGGATGTTTGCAGAGCCGGATATTCTGATTTTGGATGAACCTACAAGAGGTATTGACGTAGGTGCCAAATATGAAATCTACTGTATCATCAATGACCTGGTCGCAGCAGGAAAATCTGTGATCATGATCTCTTCTGAGCTTCCGGAAGTGCTTGGAATGTCAGACAGAATCTATATCATGAACGAGGGCAGATTCGTAGGTGAGGTAAGTGGTGAGGAAGCTACATCTGAGCTGATCATGTCCAGGATCGTGAAGTCAGGTAAAGGAGAGTAAGAAGATGGAGAAAAAGATTAGTTTTTCAGAAATATTAAAAAAATATACCATGGTCATTGTTCTGGTATTTGTTGTGATCATGTTTTCTGTGAACACAAAGGGCGTTATGCTTCTTCCGCAGAATGTAAATAACCTGGTAGCCCAGAATGCATATGTATTTATTCTTGCAACCGGTATGCTGTTCTGTATTTTAACAGGTGGTAACATCGATCTGTCAGTTGGTTCTGTTGTATGCTTTGTTGCTGCTGTCGGTGGTAAGATGATGGTTCTCAACAGTATGAACCCGTATCTCACTATGATCGTGATGCTTCTTGTGGGTATTGCCATTGGTGCATGGCAGGGATTCTGGATCGCTTATGTACGAATTCCTCCATTTATTGTTACTCTGGCAGGTATGCTTGCTTTTCGTGGCCTTTCCAACGTAGTTCTGGAAGGACAGACCCTGGCCCCGATGCCGGATGCTTATCTGGCTCTGTTCAATAACTATATTCCGGACTTCCTTGGTGGAGGTGAAGGATTTAACAGAACATGTTTTGTAGTTGGCATTATTGTCTGCATCGTCTATGTTGCACTTGTTATGAAAAACCGTGCAGACCGTGCAAAAAAAGGCTACAGTGTTGAGTCTTTCGGTGGTGTTGCAGTGAAGATGGTTCTGATCTGTGCAGTTGTTCTTGCATTCATGTTCAGACTTGCTCAGTACAAAGGTATCCCGAATTCCCTTCTCTGGGTTGTAGTGATCATCGCAATCTATACATACATTGCTTCCAAGACTACAACAGGTCGTTATTTTTATGCAGTTGGCGGTAATGAGAAGGCAACAAAGCTTTCCGGTATTGACACAAACAAGGTTTATTTCCTTGCTTACCTGAACATGGGCCTTCTGGCAGCTATTGCAGGTATGGTGACAATGGCCAGACTGAACTCATCCAACCCACAGGCAGGTACAAACTTCGAGATGGATGCGATCGGTGCATGTTTCATCGGTGGTGCTTCTGCTTATGGCGGTACCGGTACAGTTCCCGGTGTTATCATTGGTGCCCTCCTTATGGGTGTTCTGAACCTTGGTATGAGTATCATGGGTATTGACCAGAATATCCAGAAGGTTGTTAAAGGTATGGTTCTTCTGGCAGCGGTTATCTTCGATGTTGTCAGCAAGAGAAAATCTTTTATCGTAAAATAATAATAGTCAGCGAATCAGGACAGCAGGTTTTCGGAGTGATCCGGAACCTGCTGTTTTTGGGTGTATATACTGTTGTTTTATGTAAGGTTATTTTGTTACTGTTCACTGGTCAATGTCATTTAGTTAATTTTCAAGGTTAGATCTTATACATGAGGTCTAACCTCTTTTTTAGTTTTTCCCTAAATAGGGGTTGACACTTCAACTCAAATGTGCGGCCGCTCTCACTACTGATTGGTTTTTAGAAGTAGTGAGAGCGGCCCTTGTAGTTAAAGAAGCATCTGCACGATGCAAATACAACTACAAGGAGATTTTTTTATGCTACAAAACCAAATCAAAACCATATTTAAAAGGGCACTGAAAAAGTCTGATTCTAAAAAAGAATTGGGCTTTTTTGTGAAAATTTCGGTCGCCCGGCAAAGGAACCAGAAATGATGTTTAAACTGCTTTTCCTGAAAAAACTGTACGATCTTTCTGACGAAGCCCTGATTAGCAGCGCCCAGACGGACATGGCATATAAATTTTTCCTTGACCTGGAACCAGAAGCAAAAATGATAGATCCCAGTCTTCTCACAAAATTCAGAAAAACTCGTATTACAGAAGATATTCTGGAAGAAATGTTAAAAGAAACCATTCAACAGGCTTTGGATAAAAATCTGATCAAATCGGGAACCATTATCGTTGATTCCACCCATACAATTGCTTCTGTCTGGGCAAAATCTCCAACGCAGATTCTGCGGGATATGAGCAAACAACTTCGGAAAGAGGTTTATAAAACAGCTTTTGAATTATCAGAGCGATTTCCTGAGAAACCCTCTTTGGAAGCAGGACTGGATGAAGAAATTGCCTATACTAGGGAACTACTCCAGGTTCTGGAGGAAGGAATAAAATCCTGTGGAAATAAAAAGATACAGAAACTTTCTCATGAAATGAAAGAACTACTAGAAGATGAGCGGCTCAAAGAGATCCGATCCAAAGATGATAAAGATGCACGGTTTGGACATAAAACGGCAACCAGTACGTTCTATGGATATAAGAATCATCTTGCGATGACTGAAGAACGTCTCATTGCGGGGATCACTGTAACAGATGGAGGAGCACCAGATGGGCAGGAATTACCAAAACTGATAGAAAACGCGAAGGAAAATGGAATAAAAGTTACAGAAGTTATAGGCGATATGGCATATGTCAGTGATGACAATCTGGAAGTCTGCGGAAAAGAGATTACATTGATTGCCAGAACCAATACAGCAGTAGCTGCTGCAGCAAACGGGAACCTTGAGGAAGGTTTCTGCTTTAATAAAGATGCTGGGATGCTGCAGTGTCCTGCCGGAGAGCTTTCCACGCGTGTAGAAAAAAGAACGGCAAAAAATGGGAATACTTATTTAAGATATATATTTAGCAAAGTAACGTGTCGGAAATGTCCCCAAAGAGAAAAATGCCGTGTAGGAAGATCAAACGCTAAAACAAGAAGCTACAGTATCACGCAAGCAAGCGAGAAAAATCTTGAAAGGCTTAAATTTGAAGAAAGCGAATATTTTCAGGAGCGAATGAAGATTCGGCACAGGATAGAAGAAAAGAATGGAGAACTAAAGGAAGCTCACGGTTTGCGTAAAGCAGATTCGAGAGGTTTATTTGCTATGCATCTGCAAATGTATTTTACGGCATTTACAGCAAATGTAAAACGAATAGTAAGATTAGATGAGCTGGCTATGGAGTAAACCATAGCTTTTTATGATTTTCCTAAGTAAAGATTTGAAAATAATATAAAAGAAAAACTTCCACTTAAGAAGAAATGGAAGTTTTTCAGTGCCCTTCAAATACAAGGGGTGTGGCACTTTTATCTGCATACACGAAACATAGTAATGTTTTATCTCCGCTTACTTTTTTTCTGAATTCCTTTCATTTTCCGTTTTGTTATGAATTGATAGTCTGTTCTGAATCCACAGGTTTCGTGGAGATCGTCAGTGATTTTCTGACGTTCATATACCGGCATGAAACCCTGTTCTTCTACATCTGCAAATTTTATGTCTTTTAAAATATGGAGCAATTGTTCTGTAGTATAAGTTCCTTTCAAAGCGCGGTTTAATAACCGGATTTGTATAGGACTGAGTGATATAAAAGGACTCGGAATTTTTTGATTTTGATGTTGTTATACGCACAATAATTACCGCTTCCACTGTTATAGTACATATCACTAAATATTACTATATAATAAAAATTTGACAAAAAAATAAGCCTGTTTCAAGGCTTTGCGGTACTTTTTTGAATTTCAATGTGTCAAACTCCCGTGTAACAAGAAAATAAAAAAATATAAAGTTTTAGTTGTTGCCCGTTATCTTTTCTGATATAATAAGTCCAAATCTTAATACTCTGCCGTGATAAAATGTGAAACTGTCACGAAGGAGGCTAAAAGGAGAAACTACAAATGAAAGAAAAGAAAGAACGGGCCAAACGTCTGCCCACTTTTGCGGAATCGATCACACCGATCGTCGCAATGCTCCTGATCCTTACCATCGGAAAAGGCGTATTCGGCTACAGCACAGAGCCGCTTCTGATCATGGTAGCTGCAATCGCAGCATTTATCGCGTTCCGTGTAGGCATTACCTGGGATGAGATGATGGATGAGATCTGCACCAAGATCGCAAAGGGCATGCCTGCCATCCTGATTCTTGTATGTGTTGGCGCTATGGTTGGTACCTGGATGGCATCCGGTACCATTCCGATGATGATTTATTACGGCGTCCAGATCGTAAACCCGAAATTCATGCTGGTTACCGCGTTCCTGATCGAGGCAGTGGTTTCGGTTGTTACCGGTACCTCCTGGGGTTCCGTTGCAACCATGGGTGTTGCCCTGATGGGAATCGCAAGCGCCCTTGGCGTATCCCTTCCGGCTACTGCAGGCGCCTGCATCGCAGGTTCCTACTTTGGTGACAAGATGTCTCCGCTGTCCGATACCACAAACCTGGCTCCGATCGCGGCAGGCAGCACACTGTATGAGCATATCGGACATATGTTCTACACCACTGTCCCAGCAACCATCGTTTCCCTGGTGGTATATGCCATTGTTGGTATGAACGCAGATGTAAGCGCAGATATTACTTCTGACACCGTTACTACTTTATTAAGCCAGCTTTCTTCCATGTACAGCTGGAACCTGCTGATCATCATTCCGGTAGTGATCGTGCTGGGCGGCTCCCTGCTTCAGAAGCCAACCATTCCGGTTATGCTTCTTTCTACTTTTGTAGCAGGCTTGGAGAGTGTCTTCATTCAGCACGTAGCGTTAGGAGATGTGTTAAAGGCAACCGTAAACGGTTTTGATGTATCCATGATCCACCGTGCAGGATTTGACACCGAGACCTGTTCCGAGGCCGTAACCAAGCTGTTAAACCGCGGCGGTATGAACGGCATTATGAGCACCACACTTCTGGTATTCTGCGCATTCTGCTTCGCAGGTATCATGAGCCGGGCTGGCTGTCTGGATGTGGTACTCCAGAAGATCTTAAGCGTGGCAAAGAGTACCGGTGCGCTGATCACCGCAACCGTTGCAGCCTGCATTACCATGGCACTGACCACCGGTAACTCTTACCTTGCCATTCTGATTCCGGGCGAGATGTTCCGTGACGCTTACAAAGAGCGCGGGCTTGCGGCAAAGAACCTGTCCAGAACCCTTGAGGATGCCGGTACCGTAGTTGTACCGCTGATCCCGTGGTCCGCAGCAGGTGCTTACATGGCTTCCACCCTTGGCGTAGAGACTTTGGATTACCTTCCATGGGCAATCCTGTGCTACACCGGCTGGATTTTTGCAATCATCTGGGGCTTTACCGGATTTGGTATTGCCAAGCTCGATGATGAGAAGAAAAAGGAGAACTAAATACGATGTCCAGAGTGCTTTTGATTAAAAACGCGAATCTGTATGATCCGGATCCAAAAGGAATCCGTGATATCCTGATCGTAGATGAAAAAGTATTTTCTGTGGCAGAACACATCGATCCACCGGAACTTTCTGCTCCGGTGGAAGTTGTTTCTGCAGATGGAAAAATGGTAATTCCTGGTTATGTGGACCAGCATGTTCATGTGATTGGCGGGGGCGGCGCAAAGCTTCTGGTTACACGGCTTTCTTCCCTGCATGAGGAAGTGCGTGATGCTGTAAAGGCAGGGGTTCCGGTGGAAAAAGCCATCCGCATCTGCGGGGAGAACCCGGCCAGAGCCAACGGATTATTCCCGAAAAAGGGCTGCATCCGTCCGGGCAGCGACGCGGATCTTGTGATCCTGGATGAGGAATTTCTGGTAGATACGGTATTTGTCCGTGGACAGAAAATGGTGGAGTATGGAAAAGCACTGGTAAAAGGCACCTTTGAGACAGACTGACAGAAGCTTTGAAATAGAAAAGCGGAAAAGAAAGAGACAGGAGAATTGACATTATGATCAAGTTACTGAAAAACGCGAATGTGTACGCACCGGAGAAACTGGGAAAGAAAGATATCCTTATTGAGGGGGAAAAAATCCTTCTGATGCAGGATACTATTGAGGGATATGAGGGACTTCCGGGAGTGGAAACCTATGATCTGGAGGGAAAGACCGTTGTTCCGGCTTACATTGACATGCACGTGCATATCACAGGCGGCGGCGGAGAGCAGGGGCCGGCATCCCGTGTACCGGAATCCCAGCTCAGTGAATTCTTCAAAAATGGTATTACCACGGTAGTCGGACTTCTGGGAACCGATGGCGTAACCCGCAGTGTGGAAAATCTGGTCGCAAAAGCTCGCGCCCTGACCGAAGAGGGCATGACCGTGTACACTCTGACCAGTTCCTATGGTTACCCGCCGACCACCCTGACCGGAAGTGTAGAGCGCGATATCATCCTGGTTCCACCGATGATCGGTGTGAAGGTAGCGGTATCGGACCACAGAAGCTCCAACCCAGGCGGAGAAGAGCTGATCGCGCTGGCTACTGCAGCGCGCAGAGCCGGCTTACTCAGCAATACCCCTGGCCTGGTAACCATGCACATGGGTGACGGAGAGGGAAGACTGGATCCGATTTTCTATGTGCTGGATCATTCCGACGTTCCAGCCAAGAACCTGCTGCCGACCCACATCTTACGCAATCCTGGACTGATTGATGCCGGCGCGGATCTGGTGCGCCGTGGCGGCTACATTGACTGCACCGCCGGCGCCGATGATGTGGAGGTCGAATCCGATGCTCTGAAGCTCTATGAGCTGTTGCACCGCGAAGATGTGAGCCTGGATCATGTAACCATGTCCAGTGACGCGTTCGGAAGCCAGCCGCGCTTCAACGAAGAGGGCGAGTGCATTGGCCTGACCTACGCGTCCCCGAAGTATCTGCACCGTACCATCCAGATCCTGGTAAGAGAGGGCATGCCGCTGGAGGATGCCTTACAGCTTCTGACCAGCACTCCGGCCGTACTCCTTGGCAAAGAAGGAATCAAGGGCTGTGTAGCGGAAGGCGCAGACGCAGACCTTCTGGTACTGGATGAGAATCTCAACATCAACAGCCTGTTTGCCCGCGGCAAGGTCGCTGTGTGGGAGCAGGAAGTGAAGATGAAGGGCAGATTCGAGCAGTAAGGAAAAACATACAGGAGAAGGACTGTGATTGACTTATTGGTGGTGCTTCTGCTTATGGTGGTACCGGTACAGTTCCTGGTGTTATCATTGGTGCACTTCTGATGGGTGTTCTGAATCTTGGCATGAGTATCATGGGTATTGACCAGAATATCCAGAAGGTTGTTAAAGGTATGGTTCTTCT